>NZ_JRAR01000044.1:0-23687 GCF_000768935.1 Porphyromonas sp. COT-290 OH860
GGGAGAGTAGGTAGCCGCCAGTTTTTTGTAGAGGGGGAGTTAGTCGCAAGGCTGGCTCCCTCTTCTCGTTTATAGAGCTAGCAAAGGACCAAGGGAGGTGGGGGTGTGTCATATACGCATCTGATTAGAGAAAAAATCAATAAGGTCGTACACCAACGTGTACGGCCTTATTTTATTAAAGGAGGTTCGTTGGTTCGTTGTAAATAAGCTAGCGCAATATTTTGCTGTTTGGGGAGAAAATTAGACCTTTGTTTCACGTTCTATTTTATTTAGGTTCTATAAGACCAAATTATCCTAACCCTAACATAAGTATTAACCGAAAAATAGTATTTCAAAACTAAGAGCTATGAAGCAGTTGAAGAACATCTTTCTTATTCTAGCTGGCTCGCTCCTATTTACCTGCACGAGCCTTGAGGCACAGCAGTCATTCGGAGGCAAGCCAAAGAGCTTTACCATTGAGCGAGAGCAATCTAATGGCTTGCGAGCTATGGCGTCGCATACCAGCTCAAACCTCCCCGTCTACACGGTTACACGTCAGTACTCGGCCGAGAGTCTGAGGGCGGCAGCGATGAAGATGATCAATGCGCCAATGATGGCAGGTGAGGCAATCGCAGTAGACTACAATCTCATTAGAGATGGCGTCCGTACCGAGCTGGCAGATGGCAGCGTCACTTATCGTATGCAGATCAAGGGAGTGAATGCCAAGTCTATTTACCTGTTTTTTAGTCGCTTTGAGATCCCTCGTGGTGGCAAGCTCTATGTTTATGATGTGGATAGGACGACTATTTTGGGAGCCTATACCGATCAGACTAACCCGAGTGGAGGCGAATTTGCCGTTGAGCCCATACGTGGCGAAGAGCTCATTCTAGAGTACGAAGCGCCCAAAGCGCTCCCATTGCCTCGCATCATCATAGATGCTGTGGGCTACTTGTACTATGACTTGCAGACGCATGCACTCTATCAGAAGGCTGGCGAGGACGAGGAGCGCACGGGTTGCCAAGTCGATGCCAACTGCGAACAGGGCGAAGGCTGGGACGACCAAAAGAATAGCATCGTACAGATCCTGCTCAAAAAGGGATCACATATCGAGATGTGCTCGGGAACCCTCCTGAATAATACGAACGAAGATTTCGCTCCCTATATCGTGACGGCAGGTCACTGTGCTGCTCATAAGGAGGGCACCTACAACTTCCCTCCCTCGGATCTGAATCGCTGGGTCTTCTCTTTTCACTACATCAAGCCCAGTTGTAGTCGCAGTACGATCGGTAGTATTGAGGCCAAAAGCCTTGTAGGTTGTAGTAAACTGGCCTATCTGCCTATGCATGAGTACTCAGATGGTATGCTACTCAAGCTGAATCAAGATATCCCGCTGAGCTATCGAGTCTATTATAGTGGTTGGGATAGGCAGGAGCAAGTCCCCGACAAGGGAGTTAGTCTGCATCACCCTCTAGGCGATGCTATGAAGATCGCAGTTTTCGAGAAGAAGCCCAGAGTAGACAAATGGGACGGCCACAACAAAGGGGCCGAGAATGCTTACTTGGTCATGACCTTCGCTCACGGCGAAACCGAAGGCGGATCCTCTGGTGGCAGCCTCTTCGATGCTAAGACCAATCTACTCGTCGGCACGCTCACTGGCGGGCAAGAAACACTCAAATGTCTGCCAAACTCCGAGAGCTTCTACGGACGTCTTGCCTATCACTGGGATAAGTTTAAGGACAAAGGGGCGGATAAGCGCATGGATATCTATCTTGACCCTAAGACTCAGGGGAAGGCTCTTAGCCTCAAAGGAACCTATCGAGGGGATAATCGCTATCTGTACCCTGTGACCAAGGTAGAGGCACTAAGATCGTTGAAACAGAAAAATCTCGTTCAGCTCACTTGGCACAGTCCCAAGGACGTTGATCGTACTGGTAGCGGTAAGCTCTACTACGACATACGTCGTGGAGAGGTTATTCTAGAGCGTATTGAGCATACAGCAGGCAAATTGCTCTATACCTATGTTGATGATATTGACGCCCAATTTGGTGCCGATGCAGACTTGGCTTACTCCGTAAGGACAGTTCTCGTACAAGACAATGGACGCACTGATTGGACCTCGTGGAGCGAACCTGTTGGAGTTTACCTAGGTCAATTGACAGAGGAACTGAAGCCTAGTGTCGTAGATAAGACGATCCAGTGGCAGGAGCCTGTACTATACCAAGAGTGGACTCGTGTGCCTCGCAATGCTGATGATCCTCGGTTTGCCTCAATCCCTACTGCTTACATTCCTAAGTATGAGGGCGTGCAGATTGCCACGCAGGGATCTATCAAATTTGCTGAGAAGTGGCCTATTGGTTCGTTGTATCACACAAGAGATCTCCTCCAATATGCTACGGCTTATATTACCCAGATACAAGTGCTCCCTCGTAAGGCGGGTGAGAGTTTTAGGATCAATCTAGATCATGGTAATGGGCCAGTCTTTCGTCCCAATTCGTTTGCGGATCCTAGGCCAGATGATAAGCTCTACAAAAGGCGCTTGACAGTAAAGGTTCCCAATAGCTGGAAGTCTGGTTGGATTACCGTTAAGCTTGATGAGCCTCTCAAGGTCTATCCCGAGTATATGCTAAGAGTAGGCTTTGAAACAGCTAATAACCAAAAACCTAGCTCCATGTCGTATATGCGCTTAGAGGAAACAAATCAGCGCTATCGCTTCGTTGGCCCTCTCGTTATGGCGAGTGTCAATAGCCGCGAGGAGTGGTACCAGATCTATTTTATGAGCCGTGTGCACAAATTCCTCCCAGAGTTTTGGCAGGGTAACATGGCCTTTAGGCTGATTGTGAGCAATAGCAGCACGCCTTTGGAGCAAGAGCTCAAGGACGCTGATGTCCCCTCATATTCCTCTGCCCTGCCAGCTCTGCCTCGTCCTATAGCGTACGATGTGATCGTGGGAGGGCAGAAAGAGGCTACTGTGCAGGCTGAGGCAGGCAAACAGTCGTTCTCCTATACGCCCAAGCAGACTAACCTCTCAGCCTACTCCATTCGCCCCGTCTATGAGAGTGTACCCACTAGCCTCGATGCTCCTAGTGCTCGTAGAGAGGTCGCTGTCACAATCTCTAATCAAGGCCCCGGTAAGGTAAAGCTCTATGGCTACCCCGATGGAACGAAGACTGTGAAAGAGAAGTCTGTCATTTGGCTAGATGCTTATCCTAAAGAAGGCTATAGCCTGACTTCCTTAGTTGTCAATGGCAAGGAAATCTATCCAAGCAGTGAGGTTTGGGTAGGTAGCGAAGCGCTCAATGTAGTGGCTAAATTTGAGAAGTCCAAGGATACAGGGCTTGATGCGCTCGCTCCTAAGACAGACCTATCGGTTTATCCCAATCCCGTACGCCACGAAGCCGTTGTAGAGGGTGTCGCTCCTAATAGTTTGGTTAAGATCTACAGCCTAGATGGTCGTCTGATGCATCAAGTAGAGGCAGTCGGTAGCTCAGTAAAGCTCAATGCTACTGGGTGGCCTGCTGGTATGTATTTCGTACAAACCGAGGACGGGCGTAGCACCAAATTCGTCGTAGATTAGTATCTGTATTGCAAGTTGTGTAGTAAGGCGGTGTGTCGAGATATAGATTTCGTCATACCGCCTTATCTGTTTTATCCCCAAAGAGCCTCTGTACAGTCTGCCAGAAACGTAGACTCTAATACGTCTATTCTTCTACTCAAGTGTTGAGATATGTTAAGGGATTATTGGAGAATTTTATGGAATGTGCTAGTAGTTTATAAAGGGCTATGTAGTGCTTTTGGAGTATTGAAGGGAAGATTTTCTCAGACTGATGGGCACATTCATTGAGATATGTCCACTAATACCAAAAGATTGATGGGAAGAAATAGCAGAAAGTGTGCCATAAAACTCCTAAAACTCGCTCGGAGGTTTTCTTATATATCTAATTTTTAGCGTATTATACTTGTGTCGATTTAAGGGGTTGTTTTATCTCGGATGCGGCTGAGTGCCACCAGTGGGTTTGGACGCAGCCTAGAGCTTTCTAGGGGCTAATCTGAGATTTGAACAATTTGTCCACAGCTTATGCACATCAGCTTCTTTGGAGCCATGAATGTAGTCTGATATGTGTTTTTTTGTTAATCGTTATTGTACCACTGTGAGTGGGGTTTGGTCTAAGGAGTGTGGCCTCTGCTTAGTTTATTAGATTGGCCATTAGAGCTAGGTTTGGTGAGGGCTGTTTACTTTGCTAATTATTTGTTTTACTAGCATCTAGGGTTACAGCAGGGCTTACCTCACTGGGAGGGGTTGTAAACTAATTGAAAAGGGTTATATTTGTACGCATCGCTAGGTCAATGAGCCTAAGACTTGTAGTGTAAAAGACAACCAGACTTGATACAGAAGTGAATAACCTTTGCTCTTTTACCTCAACCAGTTGTAGGTCAGAGGTCTTTTTGTTTTTCAATGTAATAACTACAATTTTAACTAAAATAAGGTATATGCGGAAAAAGAAAATTAGCTGCTTGGGTACGCATACGAGAGTGGGACTATCTGGCTCTGGTCGTAGGTTACTCTCGATGGTTGCGCTATGGGCTGTTTGCTCTCTGGTATACTCTCCAATGGTGGCACAGACCACCAATGGGAGTAAGCCCTCTGCCTCTAGCCAGAGAAAGCACCTCAGTGTAGGTGGTGTGGTGCGTGATGCCTCTGGGCAGGGCGTACCGGGGGCAACGGTCGTGGTCGCTGGGACTAAAAAGGGAGTCGTGGCCGACCTAGATGGTATTTTTGAGATCGAAGTGTCTAGCCTTACTGGTAACCTCGAGATTTCATCTATGGGCTATATTACTCAGACTGTTGCCTACAAGGTTGGCCAGTCGATGAAAGTCGTACTCAAGAGCTCTACCAAGGAGCTAGAGGAGGTCTCGGTCGTGGCATATGGCCAGCGCAAGACTCGTGAAGTGGTGAGCTCTATCTCCTCGATCAAGTCGGACCAGCTCAAGGATGCTACTGCGCCTTCTCTGCAGTCCCTGCTACAGGGGCACGTATCAGGTGTCGCTATTCAGTCCTCTGGTAGACCGGGCTCTGGTTCATCTATTGTTATCCGAGGACACAATACACTCGGTCAGGCTGGTGGTGCGAATATCAATAGCGGTTCCCCTCTCTTCGTCGTAGACGGCGTCCCAGTGCAGTCGGACACCTCGGGTGATACTGGCATCAATATGCTCGCAGGTCTAGATCCCTCGACGATTGAGTCTGTCGAGGTACTCAAGGATGCTGCATCGGCATCGCTCTACGGCTCTCGTGCAGGTAATGGAGTAATTCTTATCACGACCAAGAAAGGCCGCTCGGGGCGCCCTGAGTTTAGTGTCAATTTCTCTCAGTCTATTTCTTATCTGCCAGAAACACCTCTACAGATCATTGGTAAGGGGGAGCGAGACTTCAACTTGCTGTTGGCTAAAAAGCATAGAGTGGGCTACTATGACTGGCAGACCGAGAAGTCTGTTATGCCTAAGAGTCACAACGATACTTGGGGGCATCAGCCTTTGGAGTCTTCGTACGACTACCTGTGGAACAATGGTAGCACGGACGTTGCTATTACGGGTATCCCCGTACACATGCAGGACTCGCTCAATGCCTTCTATAACAACAAGACGAACTGGTGGAAATCAATCTTCCAGATAGGCCAAGTCAGCAGGGCAGATGTGCACGCCTCTGGCGGTACGGAGAATGTGCGCTATATGGTAGGCTCGGGGCTATACTCGGAGAAGGGTATTTTGGTAGACTCCAAGTTCAATCGTTTTAGTTTCATCTCCAACCTAGACTTTAACCTTACCCCAAAGCTCAGTGCCTACACTCGTGTCAATATGTCCTACACGGATATCGCAGGAGCCAAGACCGTACTGCAGGTAGATCCTCGTGGTATAAGTCCGTTCTTGCCCGGTAAGGGGACTGTGATCGAGCGTGAGGCGATCAATAAGCTCCGCAATATCGTCAATAAGAACTACAACTATAATGGACGCCTACAGTTAGGCTTCAACTATAACATCGCCAAGGGGCTTAGCCTCAACTCCTCGGCTTCGGTGGACCATTACCGAACCAGTAATACCGAGTTTACGCCATCTTTCTTGACCCAAGATCGACTTAGCCAAGCACGTCAGAGTCTAGGGGGAATGACCTCCCTTCAGTCCGAAACGTTGCTCAACTACAAGCGTGAACTCGTGGGAGCGCATAATATAGATGCTTTTGTGGGTTTTGCTTTCTACAAGGATATTCAAGAGGCGGCTTCTGGTACGGCTAGAGGAGGCCCCAGCAACCATATTCGCTATCCCGGTGACAACTGGCCTAAGTCCCGTATAGATGAGGCTGGCAACTTTACTCACCTACAAGACTTCACGGCTAGCCTCAAGGAGCAGGCCATGATCAGCTACTTCTCTCGAGTAGCCTACAACTACGATCAGAAGTATCTGCTCGAGGGGGCTCTGCGTGTAGATGGCTCTTCTGTTTTCGGTAGAGATGTGCGTTGGGCGACCTTCCCATCTCTGGCGGCAGGCTGGTCTTTCTCTCAGGAGCGCTTCATGAGAGATCTTTGGTGGCTCAGCTTCGGTAAGATTAGGGCTTCTTGGGGACGCTCGGGGCAGAAACTCAACGAACCCTATTTGGCTCATGGGATTATGGGCTCGACTAATATCTTCCTCGGTACACTTGGGCTAGCTCCAACTACACTGGCCAATACACACTTGACTTGGGAGAAAAGTGACCAGTACGACTTCGGGCTCGATGTAGACTTATTCAACTATCGTTACAAGGTCAAACTAGACTACTACCACAAGTATTCGAGTGCACTGGTCGCCTTTGCTTCGTTGCCCGGTGACTTTTTCTTGTTGAGCGATGTGTGGAGTAACCTCTCAGAGATCGAGAACCAAGGTGTAGAGCTTGAGTTTATCGGGCAGATCATCAAGGGTAAACAGCTTGATTGGACTACACGTTTCAATATCTCGAGCAACTGGAACCGCTTCATGCGCTCACACACCAATATCGACGATGCTGGTCGTGTGCTAGGGCGTCCGCTCTATGGTCTTTATGTCTTCCAAGACGAGGGTATCGTGCAGAGAGAAGAGCAGATCCCTCAGTACTACAATCTGCTGGGTAAGAAGACTCCTCTATACTTTGGCAATGAGAACTATCCACTGCGCGTAGGTGGTCGCAAGATCAAGGATCAGAACGGTGATGGGGTTATCAACAATGCAGACCTGTACTACGCAGGCTCTACGCTACCTCTATTCTATGGAGGCTGGACGAACCAGCTTAGCTGGAAGGGCTTCACCCTGACTGCTCTGGTTAATTTCTCTATTGGCCGCAAGATGCTCAACACGGTACAGAACAAGGCATTCCGGTTTGACAAGAACTTCGGGGTCATCAAGAACGATTACACCAAGTATACTTTCTGGCAGAAGCCTGGAGATCAAACGGACTATCCATCTCTGGAGTTTGCAGATACTGGTTACTTGGGTCAGTTCGATGGGGTTCTGGACTCCAAGATCGAGAATGTGAGCTATGCGCGCCTCAAGCAGCTGACGCTCTCGTATGCACTCCCGGGGGCTTGGATCAAACGTACGCCTCTCAAGGACGTTCGTCTATACGTTACGGGTGAGAACCTCTTCCTCTTGACCAACTACTCTGGCCTAGATCCCGAGCTGGTACCCGAGAGTGAAGGGGAGGATACGGGCGGAGAGTATCCTCTAGACCGCAGGTTTACGCTAGGTGTTAATATTAAATTTTAGTAGACAAATGAAATATATCATAGGTGCAACATTGGCATTTGTACTAGCCCTCTCGTCGTGCAGCCTAGACTTGGTCACGGAGAATGACCTGACCTACGATACAGCCTTCAAGACAGAGCAGGAGCTCAACGCAACCACGGCTTCGATACACTTCTTCTTGAACTCCTACTTCGGTGGAACATCTCCCTTTTACCTCGTTGGAGCTATAGCAGACGAGAGTGTATATCCTTCATTACGTGTCTGGAACCCCCAAACGGTCGTGAATCATTTGGGCGAAGGCTGGAAGGGATTATACGATGCAATCTTTGAGAGCAATCTGCTGCTCGACAATATCCATCTGACCCAAGATCTTACTCCCGAGCGTCGCAACTTCCACATGGGGCAGGCTTACTTTGCCCTAGGGTTCTCTTACTTCACGCTCTCGCAGAGATTTGGCGAGGCTGTGATCACAGAGAACTCTACTGTCATCAAGCACTATGCCCTCTCTAGCAAGCTTGAGGTAATAGATGCCGCAATTAATTATGCTAAGAAGGCACTAGAAATTCTACCCACCCACGATAAACTGACGGATAGAACTGGTAGCCTTATACGCTACAAGCAGTTTGCCTCCAAGGGAACTAGCGCAGCGCTACTGGCTCACCTCTATGCATGGAAGGGGAGCATCATCGAGCTCTATAAGCTCGGTGGCGATGCTCAGGAGGCGTATAAGCAGTCGATGGTCTATGCCTCGATGCTGATTGATGGTCAGGTAGGACCGTACCAGTTGTGTGCAACGCCCGAGGAGCTCTGCCAGAGGCTATCATCGCCCGAGGAGGAGAATCCTGAAGAGATCTTCTCACTTATCTTTGATAGGTATCGTAGCGAATACTCCGTTTCGCCAATGCCTGCCACTAGCTACATTGGCTGGCCAGTCAATGAGTCACAGACCAAGGGGGATATTGTCAATGGAACTCTGCGCATTTACCGCAAGTCGGTTACTGAGCGACTCTATCCTGAACCTACAGATCTTAGGCGTGTAGCTTTCTTCTACCCTGTCAATGATGCCGATGAGGATCCCAGCGAACCTGCTGCTCGCTATGCTTTCCTATACAAGTGGCGTAAGGCAGTCTATAATGTGGACAAGGACTCTAGTCTAGGTAAGAGCTTCCGTACAATTGATGCCCACTATACCTACTGGCGTTTGGCTGATATTATCTTGTTGCGTGCCGAGAATGCTGCCAAGCTTGGCCTCACGGGGGAGGCTCTTGCCGATCTGAATACGATTCGCCGCCGTGCAGGTCTGGCGGACTATGCTGGCTCTGGCGATGAGCTGAAACTAGAGATCTTCAGAGAGCGTGAGCGTGAACTCTTCGGTGAGCACGAGCGTTACTTTGATGTACTACGCAATGGCTACGTTCGTCAGGAGCTACAGGGTAAGTTCCAAGTCTTGACGCAGCAGGAGATCAATGACGGAGCACTGGTACTACCAATCCCCTCGACAGCCTCTAGGACTAAGGACGGGCGTATCATCAATACGCTCATCAAACAACATATATACTGGTCAAAATATACCAAATAATGAAGAAGTTCATCTATGCCCTCTGGGCTGTACTGCTGGTCGGGACGTCTAGCTGTACTAAATACAATCTGATAGATACGGGCGACGTCAATGGCAATCACGACACGACGCTCTGGGGCTATCTGCAGACCGATTCCTACAACTGGGACTCTCTGAGCCTGATGATCAAGCACGCAGAGATGGTCGAGGTATTCGAGGGAAAAGGTGAGTACGGCAAGGATATGACTTTCTTTGGCTTTACTAACCATAGCATTCGTAGCTATATGCTAGCCAATGGCTATAAGCGCGTCACGGATATCCCTAAAGAAGATTGTGCATACTTCCTCAAGATCTCGATTATACCCGGGCGTCATAAACTGGCTGATATCCCTAATGGCCGTCGCTCTACAGACCCCGACCAGATCATCGGTACTGGAGGTAAGGAATATAAGACCATGGAGGGGCGTAAGCTGTGGATCTTTACCTTCCGTGAACCTTACGGAGATATTCCCAATGCAGGGCCGTATTCGATCTATGTAGCTTCGTCTGCTGCGAAGAAGATTACACGTATTGCCTCCACCGACATCACGACTAATACGGGTATCGTACACTCGCTGCCCTATCACTACCGAATAAATGATTTGTAGACAATGAAAGCGTTTTATATATCAAGCCTCGCAGTGCTGTGCTGCCTCTTAACTCTGGGAGCCTGCAAGCACGTGCCTATCGGCTATCTCGAAACACGTGATGCCAACTTCGCACCCGATACGATTTACGCTTACCGAGTAGTTAATCCTGAGTCGATACGAGCCAAGACTGGTGCGCCATGGACGTCGCTACGCATTCAAGGTATATCGGGGACTAACCCCATCAACTATGAGTTCAAGGACGTTAAGGCCAAAGAGGGAGGCGATGCGGATAAGTTCCGCCAAGCTGTAGCCTCTGGTGATATCCTCGTCGTAGGCGGCATCGTACAGGTCTTCCCCAAGGCTGTTGAACAGCTGACCAATGGGATCTATACGCTAACCCTTAGGGTTTTCAACGAGGGACACTCCGCGATTCTGAGTGACATCATCACGTTCGTCGTGGCGGATAAGGAGCCAGAGTCGGTAGACATCGCTATCCCAGAGGATTAGTAACTAAATGTTTAATCAGCTTGTGGCTCTGCATCGCCTTTGAGGTGCTCAAGCTCGGTGCAGAGCTACCCAAAATAAGACACAGATGAGAGTAAAATCATGGTTGCTACTGCTCCTGTGGAGCGTAACAAGTTTGCTGGGTTCGGTACGAGCCCAGAGCCAAGATGGTCAAGGTATTGTTTTCTTCAAGGGATCCTATGACGAAGCTCTAGCCGAGGCCAAGAAGCAGAATAAGATGCTTTTCATCGACTTCTATACGACGTGGTGTGGTCCTTGCCGCATGATGAGTAAGGATATCTTCCCCAATCCAGAGGTTGGAGCGTACTTCAACCCTCGCTTCGTCAGTGTGAAGCTCGATGCCGAGAAGCAAGAGAACCTCGAGGTGGTCAAGAGATTTAAGGTACAGGGTTACCCAACACTAGCTTTCGTGACTAACGATGGCGAGATCAAGCTCGTCAAGACTGGTGGGCAGACTGTACAGCTACTGATTAGCACGGCTCGTATTGCCACGGGCGAGGAGCTGTCTTTCACCGATCTCTACGATCGCTACCGCAAGAACAAGGAAGATCTAGCTCTACAGCAGGAGATCTTGCAGAGAGCCTCCAACTACATCAGCACGCTCGAGGACATCGAGGCTGAGAAGTGGATCGTGCGTATGCGTCGCCTCTACGGAGCTTATATCGATAAGAAGATGGGCCCAGACCTAATCAACGTAGAGGACTATAAGCTCATCACCCAGCTTAGCGGAGATGATCAGGACCTGACCGATCGCTTGGTGGACTTCATCAACAAGAACCTAGCCGACTGGAGTGCCGTAGTGGGCGATGCCGCTGCCTACTTCGTCATTGAGCAGAACGATGCCAAGGTGCTGGCAGCGGTTAAAGATGCTAGTGAGAAGTACAAGGAGTATCTAGAGAAGATCAATGGAGAGTACAAAGAGGCCTACTCGGTCGTGACTTACAAGCAGGGTACGCCCTACGACAAGTCTAAGATGTACTACGATGCGCTCTTCCTGCTCTACAAGGATCGCAATGCTGCACAGTACGTCAAGGATCTGAATGCCTACTTCGCCAAGTATCCCGACGATACGACAGCCAATGACTATGCTCTAGCGGCTCAAGATCTCTACAAGGCTGCAGGCGACCGCCTAGGCAATGCCGAGCATCATCAGGCGATTAAGTGGCTAGGCGAAGCGCTCAAGAGCGATGCTCCACTGATGGATCGCATCAATTATATCGTGATGATCGGCGACTCGTACAAGAGCCTCAAGGAATACGACAAGGCTCAGCAACACTACAATCAAGGCTACCTAGAGTCGCTCCAGATGACCGATATGGAGATGACACAGGGTATGATCCAGTACTCGATCAAGAGCAAACTGGCCGAGCTAGAGCTCCTGCGTAAGTAAAACTGGGCATTATATGAGAGAGGTCTTTGGGAGGGACATAAGTGGGAGTCCACTCCCAAAGACCTCTCTCTAGCACATATCATCAGTGTACTTTGATGCAGGTGTATCAAGTGCATTCAATCTTAAATATCACAAGTTATTTTATGAATAAGATTCTTCTTAGCCTCATGGCTCTCTTCATGGCTTTCTCTATGAGTTCGGCTCAGAAGCCTGTCGAGGGGCTACGCTCGGGCAAGCTACCCAATGGGCTATCCTACTATATATATAGGGACGCTGCAGCCGAGAAATACGTCAATTTCTATCTTTTCCAGAACGTCGGTGGTATCGTTGAGGCTGACAACCAGAGTGGTCTGGCACACTTCCTAGAGCACATGGCCTTCAATGCTACGGAGCACTACCCCGATGGCATCATGAGCTATCTGCGCAAGAATGGTATCTATACCTTCAATGCGATCACAGGGATCAACGAAACAGTTTACCACATCGACAACATTCCTACGGACAACGCCAAGATGACCGAGGCGATGATGCTGATCCTCAAGGATTGGAGCCATGGTATCAAGATTCGCCCTCAAGACGTGGAGAAAGAGCGTGGCATCGTGATCGAGGAGTGGCGCAGCCGACGCAATGTAGACCAGCGTCTAACCGATGCGATGGCTCCCATCGTCTACAACAACACGCTCTATGCACACCGCAATGTCATCGGGAGCGAGGAGGTGCTACGTAAGTTCACCGCCAAGGATCTCAAGCGGTTCTACGATGCTTGGTATCGTCCAGACCTGCAGTGCGTGATGATCATTGGGGATATTAACCCCGACGAATACGAGGCTAAGGTGAAGAAACTGTTTGGCTCAATGTCCCAGCCAAAGAATCCTCAGCCACGTACTATGCTGATAATCCCCGACAACAAGACTCCTCACTATAAGCGTTTTGTCGATCCAGAGAATAAGGGCAATTCTTTTGGTCTCTACCAGAGGTCGTATCTCGACCCTACGGATCGTCGTATCGACTTCACACAGGAGAATCTCAACTCCCTCCTCTTCAATCGCCTTGCACCTACCTATTTCTCTGTACTGCGTAATGCTGGGCGCGAAGACTTTGTCGCAGCTTCCGTTAGCCACGAACCCTTGGTGCGTGCCTACTATCAGGTCGCATGGGACGTAGTACCTTACCACGGCCGTGAGCGTTCGGCACTCAAGCAGCTTCTGCAGGTACGTGAGCGTCTACGCAGAGAGGGCTTCTCTGCTGAGGAGTTTGAGGCTGCACGTGTCGCCATGTACGAAGACCTCAAGGGGCTTATCTCGAGCAAGACACTCTCTTCGCCTAGCGATATGATGGACGCCTTCAAGAAGCACTACCTTTATGGCGCACCTATCCGCACTTTGCGTCAGAGCCTAGAGGAAACCTCCCACGCCCTGCTTGAGATGGAGGTAGAGGATCTCAATAGCTGGGTGGCTAAGCTCCTCGGAGATGACAACCTAGCTTTCATGACCTTCTCGGCTAAGGCAGAGGATATGAATATGTCGCTCTCGGAGTTTCAAACCCTCTACGATGAGGTCAAGAATAATCCACTGCCACCAGCACCAGTGATGGAGCCGATTACACGCCTCTTGGACTTCCAACCCAAGGTTGGCCAGATCGTTGTCGAGAAGACAATTAAGGATCTAGAAGCTAAGGAATGGACGCTGAGCAATGGTGCTAAGGTAATCTACAAGCACGTTCCCAATGCGCAGAAGAAGTTCTACTTCGTGGCCTCTAGCCTAGGAGGTAAGTCGCTTGTTGCTGATGCCGACCTCCCGTCCTATACGGCGATGCAGTCGCTCATCTTGCGCTCAGGCCTGCATAAGTACGACCGCAATCAGCTACACGGCTGGATGAAGGATCGCAATATGGAGATCAATATGTCACTCACAGACTACACCGAGGGTCTTGGGGGCAACACAACGATCGACAAGGCCGAGGACTTCTTCCAGTATGTGCATCTGCTCTTCACTCGTCAGCGTTTCGACGAGCAGGTATTCAGCAAGTATGTAGAGCGAAATAAGTATCAAGCCCAGACACGTGTGCTCACGGGTATGGACGCCGCTCAGGACTCTATACAGAGGGTGCTTTTCCCCGCCTCGCCACGCAACCCTCGTCAGGACGCTGCATTCTACGATAGTATGCGTCTGGCTGATCTGCCTCGCCTCTTCAATGATCGCTATGGCAATGCTGGTGACTTTACCTTCTGCCTCGTTGGCGAGCTAGGCGAAGCCGAAGCCAAGAAGCTCATTCTAGACTATATCTCCTCTCTCCCCGGTAAGCCCGGCAAGCCTGAGAGTTATAAGATGCACGACCTGTCCTCGCCCGAGGCCAAAATTATCTTCGAGCTAGAGGAAAAGATCGATGGCGATATAGGTGAGGTCGAGATTGCTTTCAGCCACGATCTAGAGCTGGCTCCTCTCGAGCAGGTATCGCTCGATCTCTTCAAATTGCTATTGCAGAATAGACTCTTCGATCAGCTACGTGAGAGCCAGAGTGGCGTGTACAATGTGGGTGTAGATGGCGAATACATTGCCCAGCCTACGCCTAGAGGCAATCTGCGCATCCGCTTCCGCACAGAGCGTGCCAAGGCCGATGCACTCAAGGCCAAGACCTACGAGGCGCTAGAGGATATCAAGGCAGGCAGGTTCTCCGAGCAGGAGTTCAAGAACGTGCTTGTACCTCTACTACTCGAAGCTACGCAGAGAGAGGATACCTCCAATGAGAGTGAGATGGAGGGCAACCAAGACGAACCTCTACTGTGGGTGTCGATGATTAACCTCTACATCGAGCAGGGACGTATGCCGTCGGATGCTGATGTAGGACCAAGCCGTAGGGAAGTGCTCGAGCAGGTGAAGCCTGCCGATATCAAGGCGTTCTCGTCTAAGTTCTTCGACGGAGCTAAGCATCGTGAGATTGTTCTCAAGTCGCTTGCTCCAGAAGCGCAGGCCGTGATCAAGCATTAGCTTTAGCCTAGAACCTAATCCAAAGGGGCTGTGTAGAAGTATTGACTTCCGCACAGCCTCTTTGGGCTTGATAGCCTCTATTCAGTAGCTCAAGCCGATGCCATTTTCGCATAGCCTCGCCTACTTGCGACGAGTATCATACCCATGGCTCGGATAAGGAGTGTTATACATCTCTTTAATTTTCCGATGAAGATTAGATCCCTCTCTATATCCTACGGAGAAAAATAGTAAACTGCATATTTGGCCTCTAGGAGGCTCTAGATTGAGCGCAGCTTCGTTTGGGCACTAGCCTCCAGACGAACAAAAATAACCGCCTAAAGCAGGTGTTTTTAATAAATTGATAGATAGTTGTTTATGGCGTTTTCTGGGTGGGGTTTAAGTGCCAGTGTCATTTTTTTGAGGATTTCTTCCCATCAATCTTTGGGGATTAGTGGACACATCGCCGAGGATTAGCCCACCAATCGGCAGAAACGTTCCCATCAATTCCCTCAACGTCCCGATGGGCTTTTAGGAATTACTGCCCCACTTTGTAAAATAAAAGGATAAGTCATTTACAGAGTTTGACAGAAAAGTAGAAGAACGAGCTCTAGGATTAGAAAGCAGACGGGCATCGGGACGAATGGTTGTCCCGATGCCCGTCTGGCGTTTGGTGCGGTTGCTTGGCTACTTAGTCATGCCGCAACCAGAGCATTTGTTTTTGATCTGCTCGAAGAAGTCATTGCCCTTGTCGTCCACGAGTATGAAAGCAGGGAAGTTCTCTACCTCGATCTTCCAAATAGCCTCCATACCTAGCTCGGGGTGCTCGAGGCACTCTACCTTCTTGATGCTGTCCTGAGCGAGAATAGCTGCAGGGCCTCCAACACTACCGAGGTAGAAGCCGCCATACTTGTGGCAGGCGTCCGTTACTTGTTTGCTTCGGTTGCCCTTGGCGATCATCAGCATGCTACCACCGTGACTCTGGAAGAGATCCACATAGCTATCCATACGCCCTGCCGTAGTAGGGCCAAACGAACCGCTGGGCATGCCAGCTGGCGTTTTGGCTGGCCCTGCGTAGTAGATAGGGTGGTCCTTGATGTACTGAGGTAAGCCCTCACCACGGTCTATGCGCTCCTTGAGTTTGGCATGAGCGATATCGCGCCCTACGATGATGGTCCCATTGAGTGAGAGGCGTGTGGATACAGGATATTTGCTTAGCTCGGCAAGGATCTCGGGCATTGGGCGGTTGAGGTCGATCTTGACCACATTGCCCTCTCCAGCGGCCCTTAGCTCCTCGGGAATGAGGCGGCCGGGGTTAGTTTCTAGCTTCTCGATCCAAATGCCATCACGGTTGATCTTAGCCTTGATGTTGCGGTCGGCCGAACAGCTCACGCCCATACCCACTGGGCAAGAGGCTCCGTGGCGAGGCAAACGAATAATGCGCACATCGTGGGCGAAGTACTTACCGCCAAACTGTGCCCCTAGGCCTAGACGATGTGCCTCGGCGAGCACTTCTTGCTCGAGGGCAATATCTCGGAAGGCTTGTCCGCCTTCGTTACCCTCTGTTGGTAGCTCGTCGTAGTACTTAGCAGAGGCTAGCTTCACGGTCTTGAGGTTGGTTTCTGCCGATGTGCCACCAATGACGAAGGCGATGTGGTATGGAGGACAAGCAGCCGTACCAAGTGAGCTCATCTTCTCGACGAGGAATTTAACGAGTGTCTGAGGATTGAGCAGTGCCTTAGTTTCTTGGTAGAGGTAGGTTTTATTAGCCGAGCCGCCACCCTTGGCGATGCAGAGGAACTGATACTCCATGCCGTCTACCGCCATTAGGTCGATTTGTGCTGGTAGGTTGCAGCCCGTATTGATCTCTTTGTACATGTCTAGAGGTACGTTCTGCGAATAGCGCAGATTATTCTCTGTGTAGGCATCGTACACGCCGTGCGATAGATACTCCTCGTCGTGTCCGCCAGTGAATACCTGCTGTCCCTTCTTGCCGAGCAGAATGGCCGTGCCAGTGTCTTGGCAGAATGGGAGCTGTCCCTTGGCCGAAACCTCTGCATTGCGTAGGAATGTGAGGGCGACGAACTTGTCATTGTCGCTCGCTTCGGGATCACGCAGGATCTTGGCGACCTGCTCTTGGTGCTCGGGGCGGAGGTAGAATGACACGTCGTGGAAGGCTGTACGGCTCAAGAGGCGAAGTGCCTCTGGGTCTACACGAAGCATCTCTGTATCTCCGAACTTCTCTACCGAAACATACTCTTTGGTCAGGAGGTAGTACTCCGTCTTGTCCTCACCCATAGGGAAAGGCTTTTGGTATTTGAATGGAGGTGTTGCCATCGACTTGATAATTTATACCGATTTATTTAGTGATAATTTTCCACAAAGATACAGAAAGTCTACTGATATAAGCCATATTAAACGCCAAAAGCGAAGTAGCATCTTGCATAATTGATGCCACTTCGCTTGGACAATGTTGGGCTCGGGTAGGTTTAGGCTACCCACACGGGGGTGACAGCCTAGAGCTGACAATCCACATAGTGGAGCATATCTATGCGCCTGCCTACAAGCGCAGCTAGGGGGTATGCTCGGTTTGTTGTAGGGCTAGGGTAGAGAAAGCAGGGTGTGCCTCGAAGCCACTCTTGGCGAGTTCGTAGCCGATCTCCATGATTTCGGCTGCCGAATTGACTTGAAACATTCCGTACTTGGTGATGGCTTGTGTCTCTAATAGTAGGTCGCAGACATCTCTATCGGGCAGTGTGTTCTGACGAAAAACGAACTCCCAAGATCGCTCTGCCACACCCATAATCGTGCGCTTGTAGCTCTCCTCCTGCCAAGGGCCTAGGTTCATGCCCACGACGAAGCGACAATCCTCTCGTATGATGCTCACTGGGAAGTTGCGGAATAGCCCACCATCTACAAACGTAGCCCCATTGAGCTCTATGGGATTGAAGAGTACGGGAATGCTGCACGAGGCAGTGATAATCTGCGCTAGAGGCCCCTCTGTGAATACATGCTGCTCACCCTTGTCGAGATTGGTGGCAACGATGCGCATAGGTGTAGGCAGATCCTCCAGCCGCTCGTGTCGGAGTCGCTCGCTGATGTAGCGCACGAACTTGCTCGTGTCGAACATGCCACCGCCCATCGGCCTGAGCGAAGTCATATCCATGAAGCCACGCTCGGAGAAGAGGTCGTAGATCTCGCTAGGGCTGTAGCCGTCGGCATAGAAAGCCCCCATCAATGCGCCTGCACTGGTGCCTGCGATGATCTCGGGCCGACACCCAACCTCCTCCATATACTTGAGTGCCCCTAGATGAGCGAAGCCTTTGATGCTACCCCCACTAAGGGCTAGTCCTAGATCGTATTGCTGTGCCATAGGTTGGGCTGATCTTTTGCTCGAGATTGATTTTCGCCTTTTAGTCGCAGTGTGCGCAAGGGTCTTGGCTGGCGTGTATGTAGGCATCTACCGAGGCACGTGCGTTGGCTAGAGCTTCATAGACCTCCTGTGTCGCAGGGATCAAGGGTAGGCGAAGCTCGTTGTGAGCGATGATACCCATTTGGTAGAGGAGTGCCTTGATACCAGCGGGGTTGCCATTGGCGAAGAGCTGTGTGTTCAGATCTCGTAGCTCGGCCTGTATCATATCTGCCTCGTTGTGCTGTCCTGCCATACTCAGATGAATGAGTTTGGTAAATAGCTCTGGGTAGGCGTTGCCCACTACCGAGATGACGCCTCTTGCTCCGCTCTGTATGAATGGGACGGATAGGGCATCGTCGCCCGAGAGGATGGTGAAGTCATCGCGCTCGACGAGCTGCTTGGTCTGAGCGACCTGTGCCACGAAGCCAGATGCTTCCTTGATGCCGATGATATTGCTGTGTGTGTGGGCAAGGCGGGCGACCGTCTCGGGGACCATATTGATGCCAGAGCGTCCGGGTATGTTGTACAAGACGATAGGGAGCGAGGAGCGCTCGGCCAGATATGAGAAGTGTCTGAATAGCCCCTCCTGCGTCGGCTTATTGTAGTAAGGGACGACCGAGAGAATACCCCCGATGCCTGTCGTATCTAGATCCTTGATGCGCTGGCCAGTTTCTAGAGTGTTGTTGCCGCCGAGCCCAATCATAATAGGTGTGCGACCCGCTACACGCTCGACGACTAGCTGTGTGACCATATTGCGTTCGTCCCTAGTGAGGCAAGGGGACTCGCCCGTAGTACCATGGACGACGAGGAAGTCGGCATGACCTGCTATGAGGTGATCGACGAGCCTGATGAGGCTGTCCGTATCTATACTCCCGTCTGGGCAGAAGGGTGTCACCATCGCTACACCCATTCCCTCGAAACTGTGTCTATTGTTCATCTTGCTGACTTATCAAAACCCGTCTTGCAAAAATAAGTTTTTTAGGATAGCCGAGCAATATCTCTCTTGAGATAATCCGCTTATCTAGATAGACCAAGGAGCTGTCCAGCGTATAAACTTGGTACAGCCTAGATTTGATAGGTCATTGTTGATTTACATACGCTCTCTATTAGATGTTTGTAACTATTGATGCCTTGTGTCGTTGTTTTGCCCAGCTCTCGTAGAGTTACGATACCCCGACTTGCATTGTGCTCCCCCTGTGTTTGGATATTTGATAGGGCGTAATCTAGGGTGCCGCTCGCTTCGAGTCTTGAAGCACTGAAGCGAAGGTAATAATAATTGACATCTCCAGCCGAAGTAAGTGTGCATAGACCAATAGAATAATCTCTTTGTCATAGAGAGGGTGGGGCCTCTGCTACAAGACTTACTTGGTAGAACAAGAAGCTTGGGCTAGGTGGTAGTGTTACAGCAGGTAGGTATTCAGGGACGATAGGCTCGAGATATCGGCTTGGCCAGCAGGGGCAGTAGGTCTATACAGCCCAGTATTCTAGTCGAATATTGGGAGTGGCTTTTCGCTTTTTTAGTTAAAGTGTGTAAATGATTTGGTCTGAAATCCGAGCAGAAGAGCAAGCCAATCTTGTGGATTAGGGTAACTTCATGGGAGAATTGTAGGGGAGATTTATTCGGATTGATGGACTAATCCTTGGCGATGTGTCCACTAATCCCCAAAGATTGATGGGAAGAAATCACCCCCAAATGCCGTGCAAATATATGGGATTAGCCTAATAGGTGTTTTATATATCTGTTTTTCAGATTATTGTGTTGGGGCTATTTTAGGTGGTTATTTCTCTCCGTCTAGGGGCGAAGAGCCCAAACATAGGGGGAC
Source organism: Porphyromonas sp. COT-290 OH860 (assembly GCF_000768935.1). NCBI lineage: Bacteria > Pseudomonadati > Bacteroidota > Bacteroidia > Bacteroidales > Porphyromonadaceae > Porphyromonas > Porphyromonas sp. COT-290 OH860. The sequence goes on from NZ_JRAR01000044.1 coordinate 20,029, forward strand.
GCAGCCTAGGGCTTGCTAGGGGGTAAATACGAGGTCTACTATTTTTCTGCTGCTATACATCTCACTTTCCCATCAATCTCCGAGAACATGAGCTGAAATATAAATTTAGGGCTTCTCCCTATCGCTCCTGCATTAGGGCGAGGGCGAGGACATAACTCTCGGTATGGATCGCATCAACTCGTATGATTTTCCCGAGCCCTACTAGCTCTAGGGTTAGACTACACCTATGGTTACCATGGATGTGTAGGCTGGATAGCCTGAATGCATGCAACGATTGGCTAGGCGGATTGATGAGCTTGTAGGCAGCCTCTTTGGCAGACCATAATATATGTAGAGCTAGAGTGGGGGAGGCTGTCGCATCAAGCCGTCGATACTCATCATCGGTGCAGAAGCGGCTGCGAACCCGTGCGACCTGCTCGCCTAGCTCCTCGATATCTACGCCACAGGGAGCCTCGGAGGATATCCCTAGCAGCACGTGAGAGCCGCTATGACTGACGCTGATGTACTCCCTCGGATAATCGGCCAGATAGGGCGAGCCATTGGCTCTGTGCCGATAGTCCACTTTGCCTTGATAGATATTTTGGAGCAAGGACTGGAGTGTTCGCTGCTCTGCTTCACGGCGCCTCTCTCCCTCTTGCCTAGAGATAGGGCTAAGAAAAAGCCGGACCTCCGACGGAAGCCCGGGTATGGTGATGTGTGATATATCGGACATATTACGGTGCAGTGGGTGGTATGAGCTGAATCGTGATGATGCGGAACTTCTCTAGCTCCGTGATGCGTAGGCTCCATGCTCCTGCCTGCACGGTGTCTTGTAGGCGGGGCAGGTCTTGCTTGATCTCTAGATACAATCCGCCGAGAGTGTCTACCTCCTCCTCGCACTTGCCGAAGGTGCCCGGCTCTAGGTCTAGATAACGTAGTACATCGCCTAGAGGAGTTTTTGCCTCGAAGAGGTAGCTACCGTCTGCTTGCTTCTTGTATGGCAATTCTTCTTCGTCATACTCGTCCGAGATATTCCCCACGATTTCCTCTAGGATATCCTCCATGGTCACTAGGCCACTGGTGCCGCCATACTCGTCCACGACGATCGCCATGTGGATTTTATTGCTCCTCAACTCCTCTAGTAGGTCATCTAGGGGTTTGTTTTCGGGGACGAAGTAGGCTGGTCTTAGGAGCCCGGTCCACTGGAAGTCGGCCGGCTTGTCTTTGTGTAGGATCAGATCCTTGACGTATATGATGCCTCGGATATTGTCTTCGGAGGTTTCGTAGACGGGTATGCGGGAGTATCCACAGTCTAGGGCGAACTGCAGCATACGGTGGAAGTCCCAACTGATGTCGATGTCGAGCATATCAATACGGGGTACCATGATCTCGCTGGCAGTCTTGCCGTAGAAACTGATAATCTCCTCAAACATGGTTTTCTCCTCTACCTTCTTGTCGTTGAGTAGGTCTACAGCTTGGCTTAGGTCGTCCATAGAGATGTCGTAGCGCTTGCGTTGCATGCGCTTGGTGATGATCTTGGTAGATCGTACCAGAAAGGAGGAGCAAGGTCTGAGCAGCTTGTCTACAAGGCGCATATATGGTGCCGAGATGCGGCTGAAGCCTAGCGGATTGGACTGCGCATATACCTTCGGTATGATTTCGCCGAAGAGCAATAGCAGGAGCGTGAGGATAACCGTCTGGAAAATGAAGCCCAGTATCATGGCGTCGCTGAAGTCGAAGATGAGGCTGAAGCCATAGCCCATCAAGATGACGATAGCTATATTGACTAGGTTGTTGCCGATGAGTATTGTGGCCAGTAGGCGCTCAGGGTCGCTCAGTAGTCGGTAGAGCGCTTCGTCTGCAGGGTGCTCCCCTCGACGCACATCGTCTAGCTCGGCAGGGCGAAGCGAGAAGAAAGCCACTTCGCTCGAGGACATGAACCCAGAGGCAAAGAGCAGCCCCGCTCCAATGGCTAGGGCGACCCAAGCACCGATGGGGATATTGGGGCTAATAATATCGTAGAGTATGGGGTCAGCCATAGATGTATGATGCGTAATCGGACAATTAAAATTGTTACAAACTTAGCACAAAAAGTTTACATATCCCCTTGTGTTTCCTATCATTCCCCTTTTGGTCATATTTGTATGAGGTATGCTTAGGCGAAAAAAAGATGCCGATATTTTGGCAAAATGGATTTTATCTTTACCTTTGCATCGCAAACAGAAAGAACGGGATGTAGCGCAGTCCGGTTAGCGCACCTGCTTTGGGAGCAGGGGGTCCCAGGTTCGAATCCTGGTATCCCGACAAGTTTGGTTTAGAGTTATGTCAAAATGCAGATTTTGATGTAACTCTTTTTCTTTTTTCGCACTTCTTGATTTGTAAAGAATTGGTAACTTTGTCGAAAATCTACAACGACATCGAATGATCGCTCTGCCGATGTGGACCTTGTAAGTAACTAAATGTTTCAATCAACTAATAAGGTATCATGAGTACGAAAACAATTATCCTACTGCTCTTGTCGGTGCTTATGCTTGGGGGCATTGTGTCTTGTCATAAGTCTACGGAAGTCCCTCCCGAAACTTTTGCCCGCAACTTAGCGGTCACGAAGAAGGCGGTTAGTCCAAGCGAACCCGAAACGATCTTGCTCACGGCTCTGCCCAATGGGTCTGTCAGATATCTACACTATAGTATATTGGCGCCCATTGAGCTGATTGGTACACCTCGCCTCGAGATCTCGAGAGATGGGCATAAGATTACGCTCAAGGAGGTATTCGTCGGCAACTCCGATGCCAATGGCATGGCCACCTATACCATACAAGCCGAGATGGGTTCGTTCGATGTGGGGCATCTCTATCAGTTGGTTCTGCTCAATCATGCTGGCAAAAAGATCGCTAACCTTGAGTTCCGCTATGGTGCCGTGCTTGAGCTATTGTATGAGTTCCCCGAGCGCCAGACGTATCTACGCTCCTCTCTAGGGCAGTAGCGCCGTGTGCTTGGTGCTCCAAGTCCGCTATCTGCTTCTTTGGTGTTGGTTCATTGGAGAATAATGTCTAACTTTGCAGTCCATTATAGCTCGTAATAGAAATAACGGTTACCAACGAACGTTTTTAAGCAAAGAAGTAAAACTAAATAAGATAAGCATAATGAAAAAAGGAATTCATCCTGAAAACTATCGTCCTGTAGTATTTAAGGACATGTCTAATGAAGATATCTTCATTACTCGTTCTACGATGGCTGCGAAGGAAACTATCGAGATTGATGGTGTAGAGTACCCTCTGATCAAGGTGGAAATCTCAAACACTTCACACCCATTCTTCACTGGCAAGGCTAAGCTTGTCGATACTGCTGGTCGCGTAGACAAGTTCATGAGCCGCTACGGTAACCGCGCTAAGAAGTAGTCCTTAGTACGTCAAGTATAACAGAGGGGTTGTGTCGAAATGTATGTTTCGGTACAGCCCCTTCGGCGTATAGTCTAGTTGGCTTTGCTTGCCATGGATTGAGTGAGCCAAATCAACTAAGTCTAACCTCTTTCATGGGCCGTGATATGGAAATAGCCTAGTCTTAGCTTTCGCTCTCCTCTTCTGAGACCGTTGCACGGCATTTTGCCTGTTTTCGGTTAGAAACATTGTATATATCTCTGATTATTACTATCTTTAATATGTAATTAACTGTATTGACAT
>NZ_JRAR01000045.1:0-19595 GCF_000768935.1 Porphyromonas sp. COT-290 OH860
GGGTAAGGGCTGTCAACCTAATCTAGAATTATAGAAAGAACCAGTAAACCAATTGTAGAACGATCCCGCCCAACTGTCAACTTTTTTCAGTACACGTCATAGCCCATTGCAGTATGCTGTTTTTTAATTGCTTGCCATTCATTGTATTCTATTTGATTTAGAATTTCTCGTCTTTTTGTTTTTCTTTCAAGTAGAATTGATATAACTTTTTTCCAATCTTGTCTTTCTTGAAGGTACGCTCGTGATTCATCGGTGTCATGGAAAGACGTATCTTCGCCACACCCTCATTCAAGATTTCAAATTGCTGCGGAGTAATCTCAAATTGGGCAGTAGAACTTATCTCTGTTATAGGCAATACCATATTACCACTGATGATACCTGCTGATTGACTCCCATTTCCAATTACAGTCCCCTTTAATTCAAGGTATTTTCCAGAGAATGTCCTTATCTTCATTGTTGGATCACTGAGGAAACTCATTCTGTCTGAGCTTACTGTCGCAACTATGGAGTACATTGTGTCCTGCTTCACTACACTGTACTTCATATTGCAACCTTCGGCTGCAAGCGCCTTATATGTATATCTGACAGCCTGTGCATTGGCCGTAAGTCCCCAACACAAACAGATCATGAGCAGAATCTTCTTAATATTCTTCATTGTCATTCTTTTTTGTAATCTTCACCATTTATACCTAACTCTCCATTACTCATCGCATTGGCAATGTCAATTTTCAGTTCTTCATCATAATCTTTTCCAGACATGAATGCTGTCATTATTCTCAGGAGAAGGTCTTGGTCAATATGCGAAGCAGCTACATGATAAACTATAGCTTCCAACTGGCGCATGAATATGCAAGCCTCCCATGGGTAACCATTTTTATGGAGGAAATATGCTCCTAAAGTTAAGGCTATGCGTTTGTTCCCATCATTGAAATAATGCCCTGAGCAGAACTTGAAGACCAGATAAGAGAGCTTTTCCGCAAAGGTCGAATAGTACATGTCATTCTGCACAAAGTCCAATGTGGCAAGTATGCCACCCTTATCTCGAACCCCTGTAAATCCTCCATCGCTGGCATCTACCATCTTACGATAGACCGCCAATGATTCTTCATAACTGATATATTGTATCTCGTTATTCATCCTCTGCCTGTTTTAATCGTTTGAGCACATCTTTATTGCTCTCTAATATATGGTCGAAGTCAACAGATTGGTCTCCGATGAACCGTTCAAATTCCTCTGGAGTGAGAGCTTTAAGATATTCAGCGATATTTCCATGATAGGCATCACGAAAACTGAAATCACGCGAAGCCATTTTGGTTCTGGCATCATTGAGATAAGGCCTCTGCATCGGATGATCTGCCAATTCACCAACAATCTGTTCAACTTCCTCAATAGTCAGCTTCTTTGCACCATTCTGCTTGTATCGCTCCCGGATAGCTGCTCCGATACCATTCTCAAAAGACGAAATTACCAACAGGACTTCTGCATACAGAGTGTGGCGCACATTGTCTTTAGTGTCAAGGCGTAGTATTTCGCGATATTCTTTAGCATTCTCCTTAAATACCGCTTTATAAATCAGGTCGGTCACTTGTGCATACTTGTAAGTTGGGTGTCCTTGCACATATTTGCTGATTGCCGAAGTGAGATTCCTACGGCAATTTTCCTCTGTTATTGCAGCAGGAATGTAGTTGACATCCCTCCTGTTGATAAACTTTGTGCCTCCACCTGTTTTTTTATGTATCGTTGCAATGACTAAATCCAGAATCATACTACGCAAAGCTTTTGCCCTTTCACTCTCCGTAAGCAACATGCCAATATTGAGGAAAGCCCTGAAATTAAAGAGTCCCAGTTGAGTGGTTTTGCTCGCCTCATTAATAAGGTGAGCAAATTGCAACTTAAACTCTTTCAATGACTTACCCTTACATAAAACATATCCATTATGCTTTAGTTCATCGCTGTTGGACGCAAGGTATCTATCTATAGTAGATACATCAACACCATAAAAATCGGCAACCATTTTTTTTGTCAACCAATACTCACCTTCGAAAAGCATTCCAGAAATTTCAAGTCGCTTTTGAATCTCGTCAACAGCAAAACGGTTGTTGAGTACATTTTGGCGTTCTATATTTGAAACTGTCAAATCTTTCATTATCCGTCAAATTAAGTGGTAACTACTCCTTGCTGATTTCTATTCCCAATATTCGCTGTATCTCTGCCAGCGTCTTGTCTATCTCGTGGTCAAGATCCTTGCGTTTCTTAAAGTAGTCGGCAAGGAGTTCGGCAGGGGGAAGTATCTCTTCTTCGTCCTTGGGGAACTTGCATTGGTCGAAATTGCAATCCATGTCGAACAACTCTTTGGCAGAGAAACAGCGGGATTTCTCTCCCAACTCATCAGAAGAGATTTCCTTGCGGTCGTTCCACCAGTCACAGATTGGCTGGCAATGCTCAAGTCTCATCGACTTGGTCTTTGAGAAGTGCTTGTAACCTTCAGGCATGTCAAGGCGAAAGAACCATGTTTTGTCAGTAGAAAATCCTTCTTCCGCTCCATCAACTCGCTCGTTATTGAAGAACAGAATATTGGTGGCAATACTGGTATATGGTGAGAAGATGCTGCCTGGCAGACGGATGATGGTGTGGAGATTGAACTCACGGAGCATCTTTTGCTTGATGGCAAGTTTTGCCCCATCCATGCCAAAGAGGAAACCGTCAGGAACTATAACAGCGGCACGTCCGTCACGTTTCAGCCTGTACATGATAAGCACCATGAACAGGTCGGCAGTCTCACTCGAACGAAACTCCATCGGGAAGTTGCTCTTAGCAGCTGCATCTGTGCTTCCTCCGTAGGGTGGATTCATGGCAATAACGTTGACCCTATCCGTCTCCTTGAAGTCTGACATCTTCGTGCCCAACGAATCGCAATGGCGGATATTCGGTGCTTCCACATCGTGCAGTAGCAGATTGGTGATGGAAAGAAGGTAAGGGAGAGGCTTCCACTCTTGCCCGATGACAGACTGCTGGTAGAGTCGCCCATCATTCGTGGTCTGTACCTGTTTCTGCAGATAGTTTAAAGCCGAAGTGAGGAAGCCACCTGTACCTGATGTAAAGTCACCAACGGTTTCGCCAAGCATTGGATTAAGCTGTTGTATGATGAAATCCGTCAAAGCTCGTGGTGTGTAGAACTCACCTGCATTACCAGCAGACTGAAGATCTTTGAGTATTCCTTCATAAATGTCACCAAACATGTGGCGGTCTTCAGCATCATCAAACTCAATCTCGTTGATGACATTGATGACCTGACGTAACAGAATACCATTCTTCATATATTGGTTCAAATCCTCAAAAACCTCTTTGACAATAGCCTTGCTGCGAGGGGTCTCACGTGTCACTTCAAGTGCCTTCAGCGTGGGAAAGAGTTTGTCGTTGATAAACGTGAGTAAGGCATCGCCTGTCAGCGCATTGCCATCTTTCTTGTCTACAGCCCAATTACGCCAGCGCAATTCTTCGGGGATGATGGAAGCAAAGGGCTTGTGATCTTTGCTTGCCTTATATTCCCACGTTTCCTCTTGTGTATCATACACCTTCAGAAAAAACATCCATGTCATCTGCTCAATGCGCTGTGCATCGCCATTGATACCAGCGTCTTGGCGCATGATATTTTGCAGACGCTTTACTATATTGTTTACTGCCATTTCTTTATGCTACTTTATATATTTCGTTTTCAAGTTCTTTTAATACCTGTTCAAACTTATCCAGTCCGCCGAAAAGTTTCACGATTTTCTGCGGTTTACCAATCTTGTTGAATGGAGCGGTATCAAGAATATCAGAGTCTTCAAGGTTCAAGATACCATAATCAGCATATTTGTCGAGAAGAGCCTCCAATACCTCACGTGCTATGCCTTCGTATTTAGCAAAGTAATTGCGTTTCTTGACATTGTTAGCCCTTTCATGCCTTGTCACAGGTGGCTGGTCGAAGGCCACATGACATATCACATCGAAAATATCGGCATGTGCCAAGGCTGGATTCTTTTCCCTGACAGCATCCACAAGAACACTATAGTTCTTCAGCTCATCCACAATGACCTTCTTGCGTTCCGCTTCTGTCCAGTTCTTGACAAAGTCGTTCAAGGTGGCATAACGCTTCCTAATCTGTTTGCGTGTGAAATCCGTTATGCTTTCTGTACGCATGGTTTTCCCATCTTCACCAAGAATGCTGACTATCTCAGTAGTTATTGCTATTTTCTCTCCCTCAACAAGATACTTGACATGAGGCTCTGAGACAACACTTGACGGTTCTTCTGGTATAGTGTATGGCTTTCCACTTTTCCCTTGCGGGGGTTCCGGGTCGCCATCGAATTTCGGGCTTTGAACTTGGCTGTGGCAGTGCGGAAGTCCAGTATCTCTAAATGCCACTTCCCCTTGTCGGTTCTCAAGCGAGTGCCACGCCCAATGATTTGCTTGAATTCTGTCATAGAACCGATTTCCTTATCAATGACGATAAGTCCACAGGTCTTGCAATCCACCCCTGTAGCAAGCAACTCAGACGTTGTAACAACAGTAGGGTAAGGTTGGTCAATATCTATGAAGTTGTCCAACTGTTTCTTTCCTACGTTGTCATCACCTGTTATGCGCATGATGTATCGCGCATCTTTTTTGCACAGGTCTGTATTCAGATTAACCAACAAACTTCTCATCGTTTCTGCCTCTTCTATATCCGTACAGAACACGATGGTCTTGGTCATTCTGCCAATTTGTTTCAACATCTTTGTGATTCGCTTTGCGACAATCTCCCTCCGTTTGGTGAAGGCTATGTCTCTGCCTATATCCTTGCGTTCATACAATCTTTGCGCTATATCCCTGCCCAGCAAGTCTTTCTCGTCGTCATCCGGCTTGAACCCTTGAAGGTCTATGCTGATATAGCTGTTCGTCACACGGTAAGGAGTGAGGAAACCGTCCTGTATTCCTTGCAAAAGCGAATAGGTAAATATTGGCTCACCGAAATAATCAAGATTATTAGCTCCGGCCTCAGCCTTGGGTGTAGCAGTCATACCGATTTGGGTGGCAGTATTGAAATACTCCAGCACCTTGCGCCATGCACTATCATCCTTGGCACTACCACGATGACACTCGTCAACGATGATAAGGTCAAAGAAAGTAGGTTGCACCTGTTTGAAGGGATCATCTATACCTTCTTCATTGGATACAAGTTGGTGATACAATGCCATATAAACCTCATAGGCTGAATCAATGGAAGCCCCTTGTACTTTAGTCATGACTTTTTTGAAAGGTTTGAAGTCTTGCGCCATTGTCTGATCTATCAGAATATTCCGGTCAGCGAGATAAAGTACCTTTTTCTTTTTCCCAGTGGCTTTCAGCCGATGAATAATCTGAAAGGCTGTGATAGTCTTTCCTATACCTGTCGCCATTACAATTAGCACTCTGTTCTTGCCTTTGGCAATAGCCTCTATGGTACGTTCAACAGCTATACGCTGATAATAACGAGGCTCGTAGGTATACTCGTAGGTATATGGGTCTGAATAATACGGCTGTTCTACTATTTTCAATGCCTCACCACTTAATTGTTTAGCTTTGATAAGTCGTTGATACAATGTGTCAGGTGCAGGAAACTGTTGCAACGAGAGTTCAGTTTCTTTTCCTGTCAAGAAATCATGCTCCAAGAATCCATCTCCATTGGAGCTGTATGCAAAGGGGATATCAAGAATCTGAGCGTATTCCATTGCCTGTTGCATACCTCCACCAAGAGGCTTGTTGTTATCTTTCGCTTCTACAATAGCAAGAGGCTTATTGGCAGCGTGAAATAAGAGATAGTCCGCTTTCTTGTCAGTTTGACGTGCATGTATATTACCTTGAAATATCACCCTACCATCGGTAAAATAGTATTCCATTCGGATATGTTCGTTTTTCCATCCTGCATTGATTATAGCAGGTGTTATAAAACGCAACTTTATATCTTCTTCAGTCAAATCTTTTTTGCTCATAATTCTTGATTGTATTATCTTCACATAGTATTTTATTATGAGAAGTTTACTATTAGAGAAAACTTATAAGAGGAATTACAGCATTACTCTTGCGAGGGTCTAAGCAATTCCCTTATATCGACTTTTAATACTTCAGCGATTTCAAGTAAATTTTCAAGAGATGGCTGCACCTTGTTGGCGCACCACCGAGAAACTGTATTTTCGGTACGACCAATCTCATTTGCTAGCCATTTACCTGACACTTGTTTTTCAGCCAGCACAGCCTTAATTCTATTTATCGCCTTCATTTGTTGATATACTTTCTTTTGTTGTTGAAGTCATTGAATACAAAGATACGCTTTTATGGACGTTACTCTAAGCAAAATTCAAATTTGTTGCTTATAGGGATTAAATTTCATGTGTTTCAATCGGTTTTCACTAAAAAAGAGTAACTTTGTAGTATTGAATCAAGTGTTCTTTGAAGCAATGCTGAATAAAGAAAGGGAAAGAAACTCGCTCGTTTCCAACTCGTAACCCTTTTATCCTTTATTCTTTCTTAGTTTTCTGATTTTCTGAAAGATATAAATTTCTTGAATCTTCTCCTCGCATATAAGGTGTCTGTTTGAGGTAGAGCACTTTGGATAGTCCTCCAAGATTCATTTAGAGCATCTCTGTTTTTCTTGTATGTAGCCTCATCTAAATCAGGGGCATTTAGATTGATATGTGAATACATATTGTATACATGGAAGAACTTGTCTCCACTATCAACTTCTCCAGATTGGATTTCTTTCTCTAGCCTTTGATAGGAGGCCTGTGAACTTCTAGCTAACATCATGTTATCTAAAAAATTAAAAACCAAAGAGGAGCATCCAATAAGCCCTACAACATAGGCTAGTTTAGCGGGAGAATTCAGGGGAATTACTTCCCCTGAACCCCATACAGCAATAAGGTAAACAAGAAAAACAAGTATACCGTTGCAAGCCAACTTACTCCTATTTCTCCTATACATTTCTCCGTACAAGTGTGAGTTCCAGATACAATTCTCCAATATTTTATATGATGCCTCTCTGTACACATTGATTTCTTGTGGAGGATTGTAGTAGTTATTTTCATTAAACTCATACGTTGCTTTTAGGTTTTTAATTTTAGGTAAGTATTCCTGAACAACTTCTCTGACCTTCCGTCTATTAGAGACATTATACATAAGCTCTAGATTACGAACCTCTTTGGCTTTCTTCTGATAGGATTCGTATCCCGAGAAATATACCCAATGTGTAATAACGGCCACTATAGAGAGTAATCCCAAAACAAGCGAGAGGGAAGATCCATCACAATAGGATTTGAAAGAGCAAGCCCACTCACACATACCAGAGAAACAGAGTAATTCTACCACAGCTGGACAAGTAACCAAAATGACGGCGAGTCTACCTGCCCATCTACTCTTTCGATACTCCCTTTTAGCACAATTAAAGAGATAGTTTCTAGCTTGTTCAATGCTCCACAATCCCTCAGATGCGACTTTATTCCTCATATAGTTATCAGTGATTTCTTTAGAAGTTTACGACATAAATAGGTGTAACGCTCAGCGGAGAAGCCAAGCCTAAATATGAAGATATGGCGGCTATGTCCTGCTAGTTGCATAGGGATTAAATTACGATTAGACTGGTTATGGATCGCATCAAACCGATACCTCATTGGTCGCATCGCCCTCAATCGCCCTCAAGGCGGAGGTCGTCTTTGCGCTGTGGAGCCTTCGGTTTGACTGCTAAGATAATCATTTACAACTTGACAATAGCAGCATCACAGATCAAAAAAATCCTTATGCGAAAAATTCAGAGTCCGCTCTTAGTCGCATGACGCTGATACCGGCTGTTGTACCCAAGCAGACAAATAAGACCAAATAGGTGATTATTGTGTAATTTTGCGCTCAAAAGCAGATGGATATGCAGAAGCAAACGCTCAACTTAGGCGGTCGGCTTGTAAGCCTCGATAAGCCTCTCGTCATGGGGATTGTCAATGTGACGCCCGACTCCTTCTATGGGGCTAGCTGTACCCAAGCCCTAGATGAACAGAGGGCTCGCATCCGTCAGATCATTGACGAGGGGGGGAGTATTGTGGACGTTGGCGCATACAGTTCTCGCCCCGGGGCTGACGACGTTTCGCCCGAGGAAGAAAAGACCCGCCTAACCCCTACGCTCGCCCTACTGAGGGACGAGTTCCCCGAGATTTCCGTATCGGTAGATACTTTCCGTGCCGATATTGCTGCGTGGGCAGTGCAGGAGTACGGAGTGCAGATGATCAACGATATCTCTGGGGGTGCGCTGGACGACAAAATGTTTGGTACGGTGGCTCGTCTGCAAGTCCCCTATATCCTGATGCACATGAGGGGAACGCCCCAGACGATGAGTGAGCTGACGGCTTACAGCGACCTAAGGGTGGAGATACTCGACTACTTCACCGAGCGCATTGGTCAGCTCCGTGATCTAGGGTTGCATGACTTGATCGTAGACGCAGGCTTTGGCTTCGGTAAGACACTGGAGCAGAACTACGAGCTGATGACCTATCTGCAAGACCTGCGCTCGGCTCTTGAGCTACCTATGCTCCTCGGCATCTCACGCAAGAGTATGATCTATCGGGCTCTTGATGCCACACCCGAGGATGCTCTCAACGGCACAAGTGTCCTACATACCTATGCTCTCCTGCAGAAGTCTGTCGACATACTGCGTGTACACGACGTGCGTGCAGCTGTCGAGTGCATAGAGATTACTCAGCGACTCATGCAAGTGTCCCAGCCCGAGGACAACCCGGTAGAGATCCATACGAGGCACTCGTCCTACTAGGTTGACTCCGAAACGATTACTCCCTTCTCCGCTCAAACGACTATCTTTCCTCTATGTGGTGGTTACCGATTACGTTCAAGGACGCAGTAGACATTGTCCTACTAGCCCTGTTGCTATACTATATATATACGGTCTTACGCAACTCTGGTAGCAAGGCGCTCTTTACGGGCATCATGACCTTCATCGCCCTCTGGATCATCATCTCTCAGGTTCTAGAGATGCATCTGGTGGGCGCCCTGCTAGATAAATTCGTCAATATCGGCTTCTTGGTCATCATCATTATCTTCCAAGAGGAGATCAAGAAGTTCCTCGTGACGATCGGTTCGGCCGAGCGGTGGAAGCGCATCAAACGCCTCTTCCGTGACAAGCAGCAGGGAGATCAAGACGACCGACACATTGCTCCCATTCTACTTGCCTGCGTCAATATGGCACGAAAAAAGACCGGTGCCCTTATCGTACTGCAACAGAATATCGACCTCTCCGCTTGGCTTCATGCTGGCGAACGCTTCAATGCTGATATCAATGCCCGACTGATTGAGAACATTTTTTTCAAAAACAGCCCTCTGCACGATGGTGCTATGCTTATCGCTCGTGGGCAGATCCGTGCGGCAGGCTGCATACTACCTGTGGCCAATAATCCCGATTTGAATAAAGATCTAGGGCTCCGACATAGAGCAGCTCTAGGTATGTCGCAGAAAACCGATGCCCTCATCATCATCATCAGCGAGGAGCGTGGCACTATATCGGTGGCACATCTAGGCGAAATCATCACCAACATTACCGCTGAGCAGCTGCAGGATATGCTCAGCCGAAGCAAGCACTAGCCTCTAGTGCTTGCTAGCTAATTGCCCAAAGCTCCCACCTCCGAGGTTTATATTTTAGCTCAAATTTCAGAATGTTGATGAGAGAAATGCTTGGAGGAGGCGCAAAAAACTGCAGACCTCGTATTTGCCCCCTAGCGGCTTCTAGATTGCGCTCTGCCTTGCTTGGGCTACTTGTCCCCAGTTGAGAGAAAAAAGAGCGTCTAGAAGTAGGGTTTTAATGCGATGGTAATCAATAGTTTATTTGTGGTTTTCGGGGATTCCTAATGCCTTTGTGGCGCATTTTGGGGGATTTCTTCCCATCAATCTTTTAGGATTAGTGGACACATCGCAGAGGATTAGTCCACCAATCTGAGCAAATCTTCCCATTGATTTTTGGAAGCCGTTTCATACTCTTATCTCAAAATGATGGCTCCTCAGTCCAAAATTGGAGGCTGAGGTTTACGGTTTTTAACCAAAAAGCAGATGAATGCACACGCAGAGCCTTTGGTAAACGTGCTTGAAGTATGGGTAAGATTTTAATCAGAAAAATAGTCCAGCATAGATCTGGCATTCGGGTTATGCCCATGCGGTTATTTATGCTGCTTGTTAAGATTAACCCGATTTTCGGTGACTTTTCTTGCTGTTTATGGCTGTTTAGAAACAAGTTTGTCAATCCGTTGGATATAATTAGATAATTTATTTATCACGTATCTTACATCAAGATGATAATAAACTAGTCTATTTCTGAAGTTTGAGTTACTTTTGCACCCGTGTTTACTAGATTAGGATTATTAGGCTAATTGATATTTGATATCAACGAGCTCCAATAAGTGCTGATTTTTTATAATTATTAAACTATAGTAATGAGAGTACTGAAGCAATTTCTACTCATGATGCTACTCGGGCTATTTGTAATTGATAGCCTAGGTGCACAATCAACTCGCAAGGTTGTAGGAGTAGTCAAAGATGACAAGGGCGAACCCTTGATCGGAGTGCAGGTAGTGCCTGTCGGAGCTACCCAGAATGGAGGTCTTACTGACCTTGACGGTAACTACAGTGTAGATGTACCCAAGTCCGTAACGCAGCTGAGCTTCTCCTACATTGGTTTTGCTACCCAGACCATCGCTATCAATGGTCGTAGTAAGATTGATGTGGTGATGCGCGAAGACTCCAAGCAACTGGAGGCGGTCGTGGTGACGGCCATGGGTATCGAGCGTAAGAGCAAGTCGCTCACATACGCTACGCAGACCGTAAGCAACAAGGATCTAACTCGTGTACAGGACGTCAATTTCGTCAATGCACTACAAGGTAAAACCTCTGGTCTTACGATTACGCCCAACTCGGGTGGTGCTGGCTCGGCTTCTAAGATCCTACTGCGTGGGAACTCGTCTATCCAAGGTAAGAATGCTCCCCTGATTGTGGTGGACGGTATCCCCATGAGCAATGGAGTAGCCCAGCAGACTAGTGGTTATAACGTGGGTTACTCTGCGGTTAATGAAGGTAGCGACCCCCTCTCTACAATCAATCCCGACGATATCGCCTCTGTCAATATCCTCAAGGGTGCCAATGCTGCAGCCCTATATGGTAGCGATGCTGCTAATGGTGTGATCGTGATCACGACTAAAAAGGGTCGCGAGGGCGTACTGCGTGTAGATATTACCTCCAACGTCCAGCTAGAAACACCTATGATCCTGCCACAACTTCAGGATACGTTTGGGGCTAAGATCTCTGCCGAGGGCAAGCTTGATGCTGCCTCTTGGGGAGGACGTATCGCAGACCAAACTGCCGAGCAGAATGCTCTAGTAGGTGTAACCAACAAGGCGCATCAGCTACGAGATTTCTTCCGCCTTGGCTCCACGATGAATAACTCAGTGGCGCTCTCTGGTGGTACGGAGAAGATCCAAGCCTATCTATCTGTGGCTAATACAACAGCCGCAGGTCTGATGCCCAACAATACCTTCCAGCGCAACGGGGTAACGCTCCGCTCAACCTTCAACTTCCTTGAGAATAAACTCAAGATCGACGTGAGTGGTAACTATGTACGTCAGCTCACCAATAATGCTGTCTCTGGTGGTGTGTACAACAACCCCCTCTACAACCTCTACCTTGCTCCTCGCAACGTAGACATGGAGTACTATAAGAATAACTATGAGAAGGCTGGTACATGGGAGTCTGAGCCTGTAACTATCTATCCTAAGTATAGCGACGATGTCAAGCTCGCCTTCAATCTAAAGCCTTTCCAAGCAACCAATAAGCTCAGCGGTATGGAGCAGCATTGGTTCCAAGGCCGTGGTGTCAATGGAGCTAATAACCCATATTGGCTCGTCAATCGCTTGCCTAGCGAGGCTCTGCTAGAGCGTTTCTTCGCTACGATATCTGCTTCGTACAAGATCAACAGCCTATTTGATGTGATCTACCGTGCCAACTTCGACCGTAGCTGGAGCTCTAGCGACCAGAAAGTCTATGCTACGACCGTATCTCCTACGGGTAACTACATCGACCGTGGTGCATACAGCTGGAGCAAGAATGCCTCAATCAACTTCTATACAGATGCCCTAGTCAATTATCATCAGGACTTCGGCAAGGAGTGGAGTGTGGCTGCCTCTCTTGGGGGATCATTCAAGCGCTATACAGGGGAGAACTACTGGATGCGCAACAATGGTGCTTGGGACCGCTCATTCTATCAGAGAGTAGAGGACCTACCTACACGTATCAACCTCTTCACGCCTAATGCCTCTGTAACGCCAGAGCGTTCGTTCTCTCTCCCCTCAGACTGGGCTCGCTCGGTATTCGCTACTGCCCAGATCGGCTGGAAGGAAATGGCTTACCTCGATGCTAGCTATCGTATCGACTGGTCACGTGCCTTCTCGCAGTTTGGCGCAGGCGTAGATCCATTCTATGGCTACTTCTCACTAGGTGCTAATGCACTCCTGCACGAGATCGTGAAGCTACCTAAGGCCATCAACAGCCTCAAACTACGTGCTTCTGTGTCCGAAGTAGGTAACTCAATCCCCAACTTCAACTTCGGAGCCCTCTCTACCTCAACTTCTGGTCAGACGAAGGCTGCACAGTATGCGGAATTCAAGAATCCTAAGCCAGAAACGGTACGTTCATACGAAGCTGGTTTCGACCTTGCAGCGCTCAATAATCGCCTGAACTTCGACTTGACGTACTACAACTCTACGATGTTTAACCAGTTCCTCCCTATCTCGGGTAGCTCTGGTACACTACTGCCTATCAACTCTGGGCGCATCCGCAATCAGGGTATCGAGACGACGCTCAGCTACAGCTTCGAGCTCACCAAGGATCTACGCTGGCGCACGGTGGTCAATTATGCCTACAATACCAACAAGATCCTCAATACCTACAAGGGACGTAAGGATATCTATGTATCTATCGGGGCTGGAGATCAGCTGCGTGTGCTCTTCGAGGAGGGTGGTTCGTATGGCGATATCTATGCCAAGGATTTCTCTCGATACACCGAGATTGACCAGCTCTATGGTCGTGCCAATTTCGAGGGGAACCCCGTTAAGGTTGGCGATATTCGCCTCAACTCCGACGGTGCACCTCAGCTCGACTCGGACAAGGGTCATAGCCTCTACCTTGGCAACATGAATGCTAATCATACTTTCGGCTGGAACAATACGTTTAGCTACAAGGGGCTAGACTTCTATTTCCTCATCGACGGTAAGCTCGGCGGTAAGGTAATCTCCTTCACTGAAGCCTATCTCGACCGTGACGGTGTGTCTAAGCGTTCTGGCGATGCTCGTACCGGTAGCCTAACAATGAAGGTAGGGGGCAAGGACGTGCCTGCGGTGCGTATGCCCGATGGCAACCTAGCTCCTGCAGAGGCTTACTACAGCACAATCGGTGCACAGCTCTTCGCTTCTCAATATGTGTATGATGCGACCAACTTCCGCCTGCGTGAGGTGTCTGTAGGTTACACATTCCGTGACCTATTTGGCAAGACTAAGGACCTTAACCTCTCTCTCATTGGACGCAACCTTTTCTTCCTATACAAGAAGGCTCCAGTAGATCCAGACGTTTCGCTCTCTACAGCCAACGCCCTCGGTGGTATCGATGTGTTTAACCTCCCTACCTCTCGCTCTGTTGGTCTTAACCTGAAGCTATCGCTCTAATCCTCGGTAATTAAAAGAAACTAAAGATGAACTATAAGTTGATCAAGACCCTAGGGCTAGGTACCCTAGGGCTTACTCTAGCCCTCTCATCTTGCACGGATAAGGTGGGGGACAATGAGTTCGATAATATCAATAATGGTAGTACCTCCCAGAAGGCAGCTACAGTGCAGACTGCTGTTGGTCTGCTCAAGGGAGCTATGCCACTCATTCACGATGCACGTGAGCACAAGTATCAGTATCAGTTTAACCTGCATATCGACAACTACTCGGGTTATCTTGTAGTAGCCAATAGCTTGCAGGGGCGTTTGCCTCGTACCTACTCGCCCAATGCTGGCTTCCAGACCGGCCCACAAGCCAATCTACTCTGGGTTGCTCAGCAGGTTGTGCCCGTGATCAACTCAGCCGAGGAGCTCAAAGTGCCAGAGATGGGCGCTATCGCAGCGATCCTCTACGACTTCATGGCTGCAGAGTATGTCGATGTACATGGCCCAATGCCCTACAAGGACTACCGTGCGCTCAAGAGCGAACCCCCTATTACCTACGAGAAGGTAAGCGAGGTCTATGCGCAGATTCTAGCTAGCCTCAAGAAGCAACAGCAGATACTCAAGGACCTAAACCCTCTGAGCGAAGAGGCTAAGGCTCGTCTGCAGGAGTACGACCTCATCGCAGGTAAGGACGTACAGAACTGGATCAAGTTTGCCAATTCGCTGCGTATGCGTCTAGCGATGCGCATGGTCAAGGCTGCTCCTGAGCAAGCTAAGGCTGAGTTTGAGTCCGCCGTGGCCGATGGTGCGCTAGAAGCAGCGGACAAGGATATCGCTCTGCTCACTCAGGGTCGTCACCCTCTCTATACAATATCGGAGAACTGGGACGATACTCGTCTGAATGCCAACTTCGCCAATCTGCTGACTCGCCTCAAACACCCAGCGCTCAAGGAGTGGTTTACACCAATCCCACAGGGCTTCAAGGACAAGGAAGGTAATGTAACCGTAGAGGGCGATGGCGTTTTTGCTGGTATGCGTGCTGGTATGGCTACCTACGAGAAGGAAAAACCGATCTTCTCGGATAGCTACAAGAAGTTCTCACGCATCAACCCATCGTATGTGACCAAGAACGTCGCCATCTTCAAGGCTAGTGAGGTTCAGTTCCTCCTCGCAGAGGGTGCTCTGAGAGATTGGTCTGTAGGTGGTCGTAGTGCAAAGGCTTATTACGAAACAGGTATTCGTACCTCTTTCACCAACGAGGGGCTAAGCGGTTTGGTTGAGTATGTAACGCGCAAGGCATCTGCTTGCCCACAGATCGACTACATCGACTACTGGGACAGTCGTTACAATAGTCCTGCGAAGGAAAACGGCTCGGAGGTGCTTGGTGTGGCTTGGGACAATAGCGCCGACAAGGAGAAGCAGCTAGAGATGATCATCACGCAGAAGTACATCGCTAATTATCCTCTCTCTCTTGAGTCTTGGAGCGAATTTCGCCGTACGGGCTACCCACGTATGATCGTCAATGATGCAGGCGACACGGGCGACGGCTCTATCCCACCTCATAGCTGGAAAGCTCCAGAGGGTAAGATCCAGCCAGACCTATTCATTCATCGTATCCCATTTGTACGCACTGGGTCTGTTGCTCTCGACGACATCATCAATACGGCCATGCCTGCACTCACAGCCGAGGATAAGTCAATCTTCTCTGGTCAAGACTATCAAGCGGCACACCTCTGGTGGGACGTTCCGGGCAAGGGTAATTTCTAACCCAAGTTTGCTACAAGTCTATAACGAATTAAATAATCCTTGTACTCGGCTCTAGAGCTGGAGCCGAGTACAGCCTATAAACTTAATTTATCACAACTAACAATGAACAAGAAATCCTTAGTAGCTGCAGCCTTTCTTGCGATGACTGCCTACCCAGCGATGGCGCAACAGGACGATAATTTCGCTCCGTCGGCCAAGAAGGATCTGTATGATTTCAAGAAATATGATGCTCTTGAAATGCTTAAGTTCTTTAAGGAACTTGATGATAAGGGACGCAAGTTCCCTACATCGAAGGAATTTAAGGAGAAGTTTGGTGTCGAACCCGAATTTGTGCGTAGCCACGTACGTAAGCGTAATGTGCTTAGTGGAGAGAAGAACCCTTATCTCTTCAAAAATAACGGTATCAACCGTGAAGATCGTCACCTCTTCATGAATTTGCCAACAGGTTTGGCTCGTGAAACTGGAGGCTACATCAGCGAGGTTTTTGATAACGACCCATACACCATGTGGCAGTACACTGAGCTATTCGGCTCATGGAACCACGGCTTCTTCCAGGCTCCAGGCTCATGGGCAGATGCTGCGCACAAGCACGGTGTAGACCTTATGAGTGGTATCGTTTTCTTCGATACTACAGGTAATGAAGGAGGTGAAGGTTCTGGTCGCTTTGAGTCTACATTCCTGCAGATGAAGGATGGTAAGTATTTATATACAAGACCTCTTATTCATATTCTGATGTATCTTGGACTTGATGGGATCAACTACAATTGGGAGGACAGAACCTATTTGCAGCCTAACGTAGTAAACTTCCATAAGGAGCTACGTGCATATGCCAAAGAAGTAGGTTTTACTAACTATCGACAGGCCATCTATTCGTTCCGTTCCTCAATTTCTTCAGGAGATGAATATGCAACTAGTTGGCTTTGGGACACCAAGCAGAAAGACTACATCGGTGATATTATGCTTAACTATGCGGCCAATAACTTTGCTGATACAAGAGGGGCCTCAGCTGAGGCAGCCAAGGCTATGACAGGCAAGTATGACCACGTTTACTCTGGTGCATGGATTGTAACCATGAATCCCACACTGCGTGCATTTGAAGCCATGGAAAAGGTTGAAACTAATCTATGTCTCTGGGGAGAGCATGCTAATAGCCGTTTCGTAACCAATAACACCGGAAAGACTGCTACAGAGAAGATGGCGAATTACCAGAAACTCTATGAGCGTGCATTCTCTGGAGGGAGCCGTAATCCAGCGCACAAAGATGGATGGCAAGCCACAGACTGGAATGATCAACTTGCTAAATTTGGAGGGCTCTCTCGTATGATCCCTGAGCGTACAACGCTTGAGCAGAATCTACCATTCCGCACTTATTTCAACACTGGTGCTGGTGAGCGCTATTTCTATAAAGGTAAGACCTCAACCTCTAGCTGGTACAACATGTCCTCGCAAGACTACCAGCCTACTTACCGCTGGTTGCAGTACGCAGAGGGAACAAAGACTCCATCAATGCCTATTGCTGCGGAGTTCCACTATGATGATGCTTATCTTGGTGGTACTTCACTTCGTTTGCATCTAGCTGAAGGAGCAAAAGGAGGTTTGGATCTTATTCTCTATCGCGGCCTACTCACCGTGTCGGAAGGCAATGTAGTGGCTAAGCTAGCTCTGAAGACAAGAACAGAAGCGCTAGACGCTCACTGTAGCCTACTCCTCCACAAGAAGGGAGCTGCAGATACTGAATACATTGTAATACCTGCGAAGAAGCTAGCTGGTAAGACTTGGGAAGAACAAGAGTTTAAGGTTGATGGCCTCAAGAAGGGTGATGTGATTGACTACATCGGCCTACGTGTGGATAAGGATGCTCCTGCTGGCTATAATATGCTTGTGGGTGGCATCTCTATCTTCGACGATGCTGTTGGCGTTGCCCCCAAGGCTCCAATTAACCTGCGTGCGGAAGTTAAGGCCGAAACTCAACGTAGCCTCTCGGCTATGCTAAGCTGGGATGCTGTTGCTCTTGATGAGAATAAGCAGGATCGTAGGGATTTCGGTCTTCTCTACAACGACGAGGCTGGTGTAGACCATTTCCAGATCTTCTACAAGGACAGTGAAAATGGTAAGGTTCGTGAGATTGGTCGCACAACGACTTGGGCAGCTTATGCTCCGGTAGTGAAGTTCACCAAGGAAGAAGGAGATACTGGTGCAGAAGAGCCTCACTATGGTGTCCGTGCCGTAGGCAAGGATCTCAAGAGCATGTCAGAGATAACATGGCTCAAAGTTGAGCGTCAGTCTTCAGCTGTATTGCCTGCGTACAAGGACGACCGCTACTGCAAGAGCGAAATCAACAAAAAGGCGGATGGCTATCAGACAGCAATACAGATTCGTTATCTAACCGATGTGACAACGAAGGGTGCTACCAAGGATCTTAATTACAAGGCTACAGGTCCAGATTCAGATGGTGACAACTATGTTGATGCTACTAAGGAAGAGTTTGTAGTTAATCAGGGGCAAGAGCTTGAGTTCTACTTTAAGGCTTATGGCGATCAAACAGAGCCAGGCACTCCTACTCGCGACGGTCTACAGTGGTGCTGGGCAGCTACCTACATTGACTGGAATAACAATGGTATCTTCGAGCCAGAGGAAGATGAAGCTATTTCTCAGCTAGATCTTGGCGAAGCAAAAAAAGCTACGCCTGCATTCCAAAAAACAGGTGTTAAGGCCAACTTTACAGTTCCTGCAGATGCAGTGCCCGGTAAGGTACGTGTACGCATCGTCTTCACGGATGCTTGGGCACCAAAGCCTACTCCTTGCGGTGTAACGGCTAAGGGCTTCACGATCGACTTCGATATGGTAATCACGGGTGATCCAGAAAAGGCTCGTAAGTCTAAGGACACACGTGACCAAGGTGAGCCAGACCAGCCAGAGATGAACGAGAAGCCAAACCCCGGCAATGTGGAGAGCCTTGTAGATGGTGGTAATGTGTTTGGCGTGTATCCAAACCCTGCTTCCGACGTGCTGAGCTTCCACAACGCAGAGCGCGCTTGGATCTTCTCTCTCGATGGTGTGCTAGTGCGCTTCATCAAGGACGCTACAGTTCCTGCCAACATCAGCGACCTACCTGTAGGCACTTATGTTGTTAAGAGTGAAAAAGAGAATGTAACACGTAGCCACAAGTTAGTTAAGAAGTAGTAGGCTACAAAAGATATACTACTAGAGAGGGCTACATCGAAGTTTCTGCTTCGGTGTAGCCCTCTCTCCATCATAAATGCGGATATTCGTGTCCTAAATAGAGACCGTTGCACAGCATTTTGCCTCTTTTTGGCTAGATGTTCAGTTAGACGTTTTGCATATATTCCTGATTACTAATATCTTTAGTATGTAATTAATTGTATCGACATGGCAACTAAACCAACTGAACAAGCTCCGAGCTTCCTACAAGTATGAGACTATTGCGCAATGCACCGCTCAAAGCTTCTTGTATCTTTCTCGGTGTTTTTTGCGTGTTTGAGCGGCTTTGGGAGCCTTGAATACTATCCCCTATCCCCATCCCCGAGGGAAGTATCCCTCAGGNTGAGCGGCTTTGGGAGCCTTGAATACTATCCCCTATCCCCATCCCCGAGGGAAGTATCCCTCAGGGATGGGGATTTTACGGTTATTTGACACCTTCAAGTACAAGCAGCCCTGGCATACGTTTGAGATTGTACGCCATAGCTTCAAGGATATTCTGTGTATGCCTTCGCTCTAACCCTCGGTAGCGACAGCGTCCGCCCAAGAACCAACGACGAATACTGCCAAAGGTCCGCTCTATCAAGCACCTTGTCTTACTGATTACACGGTTGAATGCCTTCTGACTCTCACTAAGAGTCTTCCCCCGAATAGCCTTGAGCATAATGCCGTCCACCAAGCCACGACCAGCTAAGTACTCCGAATTCTTTTTGCTACAATAGCCTTTGTCGGCTAATACACTTACCCCTGATGACAACTCGGATTTCTCGATTAAGGCGGGCAAAGCAACCGTATCTGCACAATTAGCCGGGGTTGTAATCAGGGCTTCTACTAAGCCTTGCTCATCGGTAAGCACGTGTTTCTTATACCC
>NZ_JRAR01000046.1:0-7606 GCF_000768935.1 Porphyromonas sp. COT-290 OH860
TACCATGTCTCTAGCAAAAGAATCTTGAACATCAGCAAGGCATCGTAGGCAGGGTTGCCTACGGCATTCTGTGTCTTGGTGTACTTCTTGTTCAGCAGGGTGCGGATACCTCTCCAATCAACGCTTGCGTTGATTGGGCGCAGAAAGGAGTGCTTCATCCGGTCGCGACGAACCTGAGTATATACTTGCAGGAAGCTCGGAGCTTGTTCGGTTGGTTTAGTTGCCATGTCGATACAGTTAATTACACACTAAAGATATTAATAATCAGATATATATGAAAAACGCCTAGCCGAACATCTAACTGAAAAGAGGCAAAATGCCGTGCAACGGTCTCTTGCACTGACGAGTAGCAATCATACTTTTTGGTACCTTTGTAGAATAATTAGAAGGAGATAGATCTCAGATATGAGGATTGCATACTGCATTCAAGGACTATTTAGGACGGGGGGTATTGAGCGTGTTGTATCCACCAAGGCTAACTATTGGGTACAGCATGGGCATGAGGTTTGCATCATTACGACAGACCAAAGGGGGCATCAGCCAGCCTTTGATCTAGATAGCCGTATATGTCTAGTAGACTTAGATCTGAACTACGAAGCGGATAATCAGCTTGGCCGGTTCAAACGCCTCAAAGCACTCTATGCCAAGCGAAGCGAACATAAGCATCGCCTAGAGAAGGTGCTGCGAGAGTTTAAGCCAGACATTACCGTCTCCACTTTCTTCCAAGACGCCCCAATACTGCCCACCATCCAAGACGGCAGCAAAAAGGTGCTCGAGCTACACAGCGCCAAAAACACCAAGATACTGATGTATCCTCAAGAACAGAGGATATATCGTTTGCTGGGGCGTTTTAGAGTTTGGCAGGATGAACGAATAGCTAAGAAGTATGACGCTTTTGTTATCCTAACAGAAGAAGAACGAGAACTATGGGCTAAGCTTGATACTTTGTGCGTAATCCCTAATCCAAGACCTTTTGATGAGGTTGCTCCAAGCCGGCTTGACGGAAAACGTGTTCTAGCTTTGGGGCGTTTCGAATACCAAAAGAACTTTGGAGAGCTTATCAGCATTTGGAGTCAAATTGCAGCAGCATATCCAGACTGGGAACTTTGTATCGCTGGTGCCGGTCCTTATGAGTCTAGGCTCAAGGAGCAAATTAATATGCTTAGCTTAGGGAAGATGATTAAGCTACTGCCTGCAACTCGCGAGGTGGCACAATTATATCAATCTGCTTCCATCTATGCTCTAAGCTCAAATTATGAGGGGCTTCCTATGGTGCTCATCGAGGCGCAAACATTTGGCCTTCCGATTGTTTCTTATGCTTGCCCTAGTGGCCCCAAGGATATTGTGACAGATGGCGTAGATGGATACTTGGTTAATCAAGGAGATAGAAATGCGTTCGCCGAAAAACTGGCTAAACTTATGAATGACCAAGAGGGACGAAGGTCTATGGGAACGGCTGCGCTCAAAAGCTCCGAGCGCTACAGCCTCCAATCTGTCATGGCCCTCTGGGAGCGATTGTTTGAATCTATACACTAGCGTTTATGAAGATTGTATATTGTGTAACACAACTACATGGTTCAGGAGGGATAGAAAGAGTAATAACCACGAAGGCCAATGCTCTTGTTGATAGAGGTCATGACGTAACTATCATTACTACGGATCAAAAGGGTGGCAAGCCCTTCTTCGAACTTGACAAAAGAATACGAACGTATGATTTGGGATTAAATTATAAGGGTGACTATGATAATCCTATTTGGATTCGTTTATATCGACATCTTAAGAAGAAAAGGATACATAAGCAGAAATTAACACAGTTGTTATACTCGATAAAAGCAGATATTGTTATTTCTACGTTTATGGAAGAAGCTTCTTTTTTGCCTTCAATAGAGGACGGCAGTAGAAAGATTGTTGAATCTCATGCTTCGATTTTACAGTATCAGGTCCAAAGGCCAAGAAAGAAATATGATTTCCAAAGATGCCTAGATTTTTTCTACAAATGCTATGATTTAGCTATTGGGCAAAGGTTTGATGCTTGTGTTCTGTTGACAAAAGAAGACTTGCTACTAAGAGGGAGGAAGTCGAATATGATAGTTATCCCCAACCCTCTTGATAATACTATTTATAGTTCTTCATCAGAGAATCGCAGAACTTACGTACTTGCCATTGGGCGACACACAGAGCAGAAAAACTTTAGCGATTTAATTGATGTTTGGTCTGTCGTGTCTCCTGAATACCCTTTATGGAAGCTCATCATAGTAGGTGATGGACACCTATACTCTTCTTTGTTGGATAAAATTAATGTTTTAAGACTTAGCTCTTCAGTTGAGTTGCTCCCCCCTACCAAAGAAATACAGCATTACTATAACGAGGCCTCGATTTTTGTTATGACCTCTCTGTTTGAAGGTCTACCTATGGTTCTATTAGAAACCCAAGCAGTAGGGTTGCCTGCAATCTCTTATGAATGCCCTTGTGGCCCTAAGGATGTTATAGAGAATGGATTTAATGGCTTTTTGGTTCCTTCGAAAAATAAGCATTTATTTGCTCACTATCTAAAGATGTTGATGGTTGATAAGGATATGAGAGAGTCAATGGGTGCTAATGCCCAAAGTCGGTCGAAGCAGTATCGATTATCAGTAGTAATTGACCAATGGGAGGAATTATTTAGTAGGCTATATAAAAAAACAACTCATGAAGGAAGAACTGGTTAGCATAATTGTGCCAATATATAATACTGCTCCTTACCTTAAGCGGTGTATAGAATCTTTAATCGAACAGATTTACCCCCTCATAGAAATTATATTAATAAATGATGGGTCTACTGATAATAGTTTAGATATTTGCTTAGAGTATGCAAAGAAGGACAAAAGGATAAAAGTCCTTAGCCAAAGAAACTCTGGACAGTCTGTGGCAAGAAACAAAGGCATTCGTCATTCTCGTGGCTCCTTTATCACCTTTGTTGATAGTGATGATTCTATTGAAGTAAACACTATTTCTGCTTGTGTCCAGTGCCTTCAGTCACACCCAAATTGTGATTATGTCCAATATCCCATACATCGAGATATTGGACATAATGTCGATGGCGTCCCTAAAGATTATATTGAGTCTATTCAGGAAATACCAATCTTGGGAAGTGAAGCACTCTTGAAGGCTTGGGTAATGCAAAAGATTTCATGGGTTGCATGTGCTCATGTGTATAGACGAGAGTTAATAGAAAAGGTAAAATTTAAGGAGGGTTTCTTTTTTGAAGACAATCTGTTTGCCTGTGATATTGTTCTTAATTCTAGAGGGGTATGTTTCTCTCAAGATGGGCTGTACAATTATTATTGGATTGAAACCTCTACAACTCATGGGTCATGGAGCAGTAAGAGATGGTTGGATATGGTCCTGATTCATATTGATATTTATAAGCGAATCAAAGAGAGGGGTTTGTCTGGATGTCTAGATGCGATGCCTCTCTATTTAGTTGCTAATGATATGTTTTCTTCATGGAAGGCGAATAATTACAAAAGAACGCCTATAACGGATGCTGGAGTGAGGATTCTTTGTCAAGCTAGAATAAGAGACTTTATTTTTGCCTCTCATTTATCCCTTAGAAGAAAAATCAAGATACTCGGGGTGAAGATCTGGGCACACATCGCTCAATAATGATGGAGAAGCGAAGGGTTATAGTCATCTCGGCGGTTAATCTGCGCAAGGGCGGTACACTGACTATCCTACGCCAGTGTCTTGAGTTCTTATCATCTTGGGGGAATGTCAATGGCTATAGGGTAGTTGTCTTAGTCCATCAGCGTAGTTTGGCAGACTTCCCGAACATCGAGTACATAGAAATACCTTGGGCAATCGAAGGCTGGGGGAAACGGCTTTGGTGCGAATATGTAACGATGCATAAAATATCCAAGCAACTAGGAGAGATTGAGCTTTGGCTTTCATTACATGACACAACTCCTCGAGTAATAGCCAAGAGGCAGGCCGTTTACTGCCAGACTTCATTCCCTTTTCTAAAGTGGAAGTGGAGAGATTTTCAGTTCGACCCTAAGATACCGCTCTTTGCGATGTTTACATGCTTTGCCTATCGGATCAATATACATCGCAATAGATATTTGGTGGTTCAGCAAGAGTGGCTTCGGGCAGGCTTCAGCAAAATGTTTGGGATTACTCCTGAGCGTTTTATTGTCGCACCTCCTTCTGCAGATCTTTCTATCCCTACATTTTCTCCTATAGAGCCTGATGGCCGGTTTACTTTCTTTTTTGCTTCTACCCCAGATAGCCACAAGAATTTCGAAACGCTGTGTGAGGCATCTAGATTGCTTGAGCGAGAGCTTGGCCCAGATCGCTTCCGAACGATTATCACGGTCAAGGGAGATGAGAATAAATATGCTAGATATCTGCGTGAAAAATGGGGGTATGTACAGTCAATAGAGTTTTCAGGCCTAATGGATAAGCCAACCCTCTATGCGCACTATGCTCTAGCCGATTGCTTTGTTTTCCCTTCCCGAATAGAAACTTGGGGGCTCCCGATTACTGAGTTTATTCATACAAACCGAATACTTGGCTTAGAAAAATCTTTGCTCCTAGCAGATCTGCCTTATGCTCATGAAACCTCACAAGGCGCCAGCTCAATCTTTTATTTTAACCCAAATGGCTCTCTACAGCTATCCAGATTGATGCGAGAAGTTATGATAGGTAATCATAAGAAAGATTCATCACTCCGTCCAGAAATGGGCTTCGACCATCTGCCATACTCGAGAAACTGGAAATGTCTATTTGAAATGCTACTTCGGGAGAATCTATAAAAATCATTGGTTGATATAGTTCAATACATAAATATTTGATATATGTCCGAGAGTCGTACTCATAAAAGTATACGGAATGCTCAGGTAACTCTGTTTTTCTCCGTCATAACGATCCTTATTTCTTTTTTCTCTCGCAAATACTTCTTGGCCTCATTCGACTCTGAGGTTATGGGACTGCGTACAGTTCTAGGGAACTTTCTCGGGATGCTGAATCTATCCGAGCTCGGTATTGGGACTTCAATTGCCGTTGCACTGTATAAGCCTCTTAATGATAGGAATTACCAATCAGTGAACGAGATCGTTTCTCTACAAGGGTGGCTTTATCGTTGGGTGGTGGGCTTTATCGTCTTTGGGTCCGTGGTGCTGATGCTGTTCTTCCCTCAGATGTTTGCGAATATGCAGGCTCCTCTTTGGTACGCGTACGTAACTTATGGGTTCCTGCTTTTTAGTACAATCCTTTCTTATACGATTAACTATAAGACGATTGTCTTGTCGGCGGACCAAAAAGGTTATAAGACAGGGGCAATCATGTCCACGGCAACGATCGCCAAAAACTTTATCCAGCTTCTAATTCTCTATTTCTTAGAGGATGCCTATTTGCTTTGGATATCCATGGATCTTGCCCTATCTATACTTGGTGTCTATGTGCTTGATAGAGTAACAGTTAGAGAGTATCCATGGCTATCAGTCAATCCATCCAAAGGACGGCAATACCTTAAAAAATATCCAGCACTACTCAAGCAGACAGGGTTGATATTCTTCCATAACTTGGGAGGGTATGCCCTTGGTAATACTACTCCTCTAGTAATGTCCTTGGTGTCTGGGTTGGTTATGACGGGAGACTATGACAACTACAAAAACCTAATTACGCATGTGCGTACTTTCAGCGAAGGTATTTTCGGAAACCTAATCCCGGGGGTTGGCAATCTGATTGCTGAAGGTAATCAAGAGAAGATATATTCATTCTTCTGGGAGGTGCTGTCCTTCAAATACTTCATTGCTGGGATTAGCTGCTTTTTCCTCTATGTTTTTGCGACACCATTTGTTAGTTTATGGTTGGGGGAGAAGTATGCACTCGAGTCATCTCTCGGTATCTTACTACTTACCTTAATTGCTTATATTGACTTCACACGAGGTGTCAACAATGCTTATATTAATGGGTTTGCCCTATTTAAGGATATTTGGGCTCCTCTCGTAGAGGCTGGGATTAATGTTGGTATGTCCATCTTGCTTGGATATATTTTAGGTTGGGAAGGAGTGTTGTTAGGTGTATTCATTAGCTTATTTACTATAATTGTTGTTTGGAAACCATTCTATCTCTTTAGAAGTGGGTTCCAGCTGCCAGTTAGATTGTATTGGCTTGGAATGACGAAGTTCCCACTAATCACTTGGGGGCTTATATTCCTTACCGATGCCTTTGTAGACTTATATCAGCCTTCCATGGAGTCTTATACAGAGTTTTTCATTAATGCATCATGGGTCTCCATATTATTCATTGTCATTTTATTCGGGGTATTTTATGTTGTTTCCAAGGCTTTTCGAGCAGCTTCGATGAGGGCGTGGCAGATTGTTGCTGAGCGTATTCCATTGATTAAAAAGCGTTACTAGACTACTATTTGCCTTGAATTACAGAAGAAGTTATGAATCCATCTATCACCAAGTGTTCTCATTCGGAGGTCGCCTCCCTGTATGTCCTAAAGGCTCTTTGTGCTCTTTTCGTAGTCCTCCTTCATGCCCCTCTAGGGATTGCGACAGAATACGGCCGGATATTGGCAGCAACGGCTGTCCCATTATTTTTTATGATCACAGGGTATTTTCTCTACTCCGAGGATCCGAATAAGGTAGCAGCAAGGGCTCTAAAAACGGCTAAAAAGGCCATTGTGCTTTGGCTTATTTGTACATTAGTTTACTATCCTATAGCTCCAATCGAAGGGGCTTTGTCCGAAACCTATATGCTTTACCTCAAACTACTAATTTGGGGTATGCCTCCTGCGGCAGGACATCTTTGGTATCTAATGGCTTTGGCGCAAGGGATGTTGGTAATAGCGGCGCTATATCGCTTGGGTATGGGGAAGTTATTCCCATATCTTATCGCCCTTTGGTTTTTGGGCTTCTCCGTCGAGGATTATCGCCCCATAGTTTTCGGGTCTGAGCCTTCGGTCTTGTCTGCTAATTTTATTATTAAAGCACTGCCTTGTTTGGCCGCAGGGATGTGGGTTGCTCAGAGAAAAATGGCACTGCTCCAATACAAATCTTGGGGAATAGCTTTAGCGTGTGGGATTGCCTTGCTGTATCTGGATCTATTTTGGGGACGAAGTTTGTTGCCCTCGTATATCATCCTCAAGCCATTCATCACAACAACTGTTATTTTCACGGCTTTTGTTACTTGCTTGCAGTTCCCATCTTGGGGGCATGGGAGTAAAGTGGCCTATGTAGGGCAAGCGCTATCTGGGAATATCTACTATTGGCATGGACTGCCAATCATACTATTTACACAAGTGCTCACTCAATTCTCCAGCCAGTATGAGGCCTATGGAGCGCTTATCGTATTCGTCATGTCCCTAGGGTTTGCCTACTTAATTGTCAAGGTGCAGAATAGATTGGGAGTGTGTATTCTTTAATTATTCTTAGTCTGATTGCGAAATAAAATGGCTGAAATACTAAAAATACGACATAAAGCTAAGGGAGATAGAGATGAAAGAGGCATTTCTTCTCTGAGACTATTGCGCAATGCGCCGCTCAAAGTTTCTTGTATCTTTCTCGGTGTTTTTTGCGTGTTTGAGCGGCTTGGGGAGCCTTGAATACTATCCCCC
>NZ_JRAR01000047.1:0-31508 GCF_000768935.1 Porphyromonas sp. COT-290 OH860
ATTTGGCGGAGAAAGGAGTGCTTCATCCGGTCGCGACGAACCTGAGTATATACTTGTAGGAAGCTCGGAGCTGGTTCGGTTGGTTTGGTTGCCATGTCGATACAATTAATTACATATTAAAGATATTAATAATCAGGGATATACACAACGTTTCTAACCGAAAAGAGGCAGAATGCCGTGCAACGATCTCATACTTGTAGGAAGCTGGGAGCTTGTTCGGTTGGTTTGGGTGCCATGTCGATACAGTTAATCACACGTTAAAGATATTAATAACCAGGTATATATACAACAATTTTAGCCAAAAAGAGGCAAAATGCCGTGCAACGGTCTCATATGGGACTTGATCAGTCCTTCTGTGCTGTAAGGATCCTCCGTGTGTAAGAGATGTTGCAGCCTTGTATCGGGTAGCAGAGTATAAATTTGAGGGAATGTACTTGGTCGTTAAGATTATTCCCCTAACTTTGCTTGCGTAGATATTCTTGGGGGTGCCCCACTGTGGTGGCTGAGATAATACCCGTAACCTGATCCAGATAATGCTGGCGTAGGGAAAGAAGCTAGAGTTGCCCGAGCAACTTCTCCTTTTGGTTAATCGTACCATAGCCCACTTTGGGCAAGCCTTCCGAGAGACTACCTGATTTTTAATTAGCTATCACTCGATACGAAGGTTATATGCAAATAACACTCAATCATCAGAGCATAGAGGTCAGCGACTATCTATCCTTAGAGGTCTTACTTTGCGAGCAAGGCCTTGGTGGGACGCATATCGCTGTAGCTATAAATCAACAAGTCGTCAGACGTGAGATGTGGTCACAGACTATATTGCAGTCTGGCGATGCCGTGCTTATTATAGGAGCAATCAAGGGTGGATAGTATAATTGCCGTGTAAAAACACCCGAGTTGAGCCTTCCCCTGCTCCCTCCAAGCGAACTACTAAGGCTAGATTTATCTACATAAGAAATTGCTAGACTTCTCTTTTGCTCGGAGGAGGGCTGGGGTAAGGCCTCAACACAGAGCCTATACAACAGAACATCATACACAAAAAATCAAAAAATTATGAGAGCCAAAGACGAAACGAAGGAGCTCAAGATCTCTACTGGCCCCCTAGCTGGTAGCACCAAGATCTATGTGCCGGGGAAGATTCATGATATACAAGTGGCCATGCGTCGCATAGATCTCTCTCCGACAGTCCTAGAAGATGGCACGATAGAGGAGAACGAATCTGTAGTTGTCTATGATACCTCTGGTCCCTAC
Organism: Porphyromonas sp. COT-290 OH860; assembly: GCF_000768935.1. Taxonomy (NCBI): domain Bacteria; kingdom Pseudomonadati; phylum Bacteroidota; class Bacteroidia; order Bacteroidales; family Porphyromonadaceae; genus Porphyromonas; species Porphyromonas sp. COT-290 OH860. The sequence continues at coordinate 1,252 of NZ_JRAR01000047.1, forward strand.
ACCGATCCAAATTATCAGGTAGACCCACAAAAGGGACTCCCCAAGCTAAGAGAGCAGTGGATCGAGGAGAGAGGCGATACCAAACGCTTAGAAGTACTTAGCTCCGAGTATGGACGTATGCGCCGTGCGGATAGTCGTTTAGACTATCTACGCTTCGAGCACATTGAAGACCGCCCTCGTGTCGCATTAACGGACCAACCTGTTAGTCAGTTGTGGTATGCCCGCCAAGGCATCATCACACCAGAGATGGAGTATGCCGCTATCCGCGAAAATCAGCTCTGCGACGAGATTAAGTCCAAATACAAGAAGGAGCGCGGGGAGAGCTGGGGAGCTCATCTACCCGACTTTATTACCCCCGAGTTTGTACGCGACGAGATCGCTGCGGGGCGCGCTATCCTTCCCGCCAATATCAATCACCCCGAAACCGAACCCATGGTCATCGGGCGCAACTTCCTTGTTAAGATTAACGCCAACCTAGGGAACTCACCACTGACAAGTTCGATCCAAGAAGAGGTAGAGAAGGCCGTCTGGGCCATTCGCTGGGGAGCAGACACCATCATGGACCTCTCTACAGGGCGCAATATCCACGAAACTAGAGAGTGGATCGTACGCAACTCTCCAGTACCCGTAGGTACAGTGCCCCTATATCAGGCTCTAGAGAAGGTAAAAGGCAACGTCGCCGACCTGACTTGGGAGATCTACCGAGATACCCTCATCGAGCAGGCAGAGCAAGGCGTGGACTACTTCACCATCCACGCAGGCCTACGCTGGGAGCATGTACCTTTGACGATGAATCGCCTCACAGGTATTGTGTCACGCGGGGGCGCCATCATGGCCAATTGGTGTATTACGCACAAGCAAGAGAGCTTCCTCTACGAGCACTTCGAGGAGATCTGCCAGATTCTAGCGCGCTACGACGTGGCTGTATCTATCGGGGATGGATTGCGCCCCGGCTGTATCGCTGACGCCAATGACGAGGCGCAGTTCGCCGAGCTACGCACTCTAGGCGAGCTCGCTAAGATTGCCGACCGACACCATGTACAGGTGATCATCGAGGGCCCCGGACACGTACCCATGCAGAAGATTAAGGAGAATATGGATCTGCAGCTTGATCTCTGCAACGAAGCTCCATTCTACACCCTCGGGCCACTGGTAACAGACATTGCTCCCGGCTATGACCACATCACCTCTGCCATTGGTGCTACAATGATCGGCTGGTTCGGCACCTCGATGCTGTGCTACGTAACGCGCAAGGAGCACCTAGGTCTCCCCAACCGCGACGATGTCAAGGAGGGTGTGATTACCTACAAGCTCGCAGCCCATGCTGCCGACCTAGCCAAGGGACACCCTGCCGCATACTTCCGCGACTGGGCGATGAGCAAGGCCAGATACGAATTTCGCTGGATTGACCAGTTCCACTTGGCGCTAGACAGCGAGACAGCTCTCAAATTCCACGACGAGACGCTTCCTAGCGAGGGGCACAAGAAGGTACACTTCTGCTCTATGTGTGGCGAGCACTTCTGCTCTATGCGTGCCTCCAAGCAGCTACACGACCGCATCCGTACAGGAGAGAGTTGTGGTAGTCAGCAATAGAACTCAGCCTGCTAGGGCTATAAACTAGCAATTCGTTCTTTGACGTATTTGATAGGATAGGTATACTACTATCGAGATAGGGGTATGGTAGGGTGGCGGCGTAGATCACGGCATTCGTTACCTAAGCATTAAGGCTACGATGCCATACTGCCATACCCCTACGATGGTATCCTTTTTAGTTTCGTTTCAGTTTCCATTCATCTTCATCATACCTCTGCCTATGTTCATTGCTATTACTCCTCCCACTGCTACTACAGAGACCTTACGGGTCTACAATCAGCTTTTTGCCCTTGGCTTACAAGCCCTACACCTACGTCTCCCGAGTGCCGTTCGATCGGCATACGAGGCTGCAATATGCGCTATCGAGCCCAAGTATCGCCATCGGCTCGTCCTATGCGACCACTTCGATCTCCTCCCCATCACAGGAGCAGGGGGTATCCATCTGCGCACGAGCCTCATCGACCGATGGCGCGAATTCTCTTACTATGGTGGACGCGTCAGCGTCTCGGCACATAGTATAGACGAACTCGAGCATCTACCCTTTACTCCTACCTATGCCCTACTAAGCCCAGCCTTCGACAGTATATCTAAAGTTGGCTACCGAGCAGGCCTAAACCTAGAGGATTGCCGAGAGAGACTGCCTCGTCTTCCATTCCCAGTGATTGCTCTAGGAGGAATTACTCCTCAGAGAGCTAGAGAAGTCCTCCAGTATGGCTTCTCGGGGGCTGCTGCGCTGGGCTATCTATCGGATAACCCAAGAGAGCGATTCGTTGAGTTCGACTTGCCTTGTGTGCTGTCTCTTGCGGGACACGACCCTACGAGTGGCGCTGGCTTCGTCGCCGATGCTCGTGCCATAGCTGTAGAGAGGGGCTATCCGTTAACCATTTGCACAGCTCTCACCGAGCAGCATGAGAGCCACTTTGCCTCCGTCCTTCCTCTGTCTTGGGAGCAAATAGAGCGTCCATTGCTATGCCTCCTCGAGAAGCATCGCCCGCTATCAGCCAAGATAGGTCTGGTAGCAAATCTCGAAGAGGCACTTCGGCTCGTTGAGACCCTACAGTGTCATGGCATTCGCCACATCATTTGGGATCCTATCCTCTCGGCTACTGCTTCGTCCGAAACCATACATCCAACCTATTCCCACCAAACCCTAAGCCAAATATTAGACGCTGTAAGCCTCATCACTCCCAATAGGCCAGAGGCTATCCGACTCTTTGGATCCGATCAGCCCGAAACCCTCAAGGAGCTAAGCAAGAAGCATCAGATCGCCATTCTACTTAAAGGTGGGCACAGCGAAGATGTGTACCTCTCATGCGATCAGCTCCACCTCTCCACTGGCGATACCTATATATATAGCGTACCACGCACACCGCACGACAAGCACGGCACGGGCTGTACGCTTTCGGCTGTGATTGCCACCAAGCTAGCGCAGGGGTATGATCTCCCTATGGCCTGCAGACTAGGCCAATGGGCAGTAGATAGGCTTCGTCGCTCTAGTACGCAGCTATTAGGTAGCCTAGAGACCAATACTGCAGGGTTTAACAAAGAGACTAGGCTGGAGACCTGCCACCTCCAGTACATCACGGACAGCCAAGACCTCGACGAACTGCTAAATAGAGCTAGGGCAGCTCTGCAAGGGGGTATTCGTTGGATTCAGCTGCGTATGAAGCACAGCACCTCATCCGAACGCCTCAGAGCAGCCCTTGCGCTCAAAGAGGAGATGAAGCGTTATGCCAGTTCAACCCTCATTATAGACGACGATGTAGAGGTTGCGCTACAGTGCGATGCTCACGGCGTACATCTTGGGCTAAATGATATGCCCATCGCCGAGGCGCGCAAACTGCTGGGAAGCGACAAGATCATTGGTGGAACCTGCAACCGAGCCGAAGATATTGAACTTCGCGCTCTAGAGGGTGCAGACTATGTGGGTGTGGGTCCATGGCGTATGACTTATACCAAGGAGCGCCTAGCCCCTATATTAGGCGAGACTGGGATGAGGAATCTCGTCATGCGCCACAGGCAACTCCCCCACTCGATGCCCATAGTAGGCATTGGAGGGATCGAGCTGGAGGACTTCGGCACACTAGCATGGTTAGGCCTTAGCGGGATAGCCCTATCAGGCCTAATTAACCACGCCGAAGACGTTACCGAGCAAGCACGCCTAGTAGTTGCAGAGATAGACAAGTACTGGGGCAAGTAGTACAGAGGGCTGGCAGAAGTAAATAGGGTAAGCACTAGATTTTCTATATCTTTGTGCCGTATCATAAATAACGGGGTAGCTTCGTTATTGTATGGTAAACCTATACTATATGACAAGTAACAAGACATATCAAATCCTTTGGGCAGATGATGAAATCGACCTGCTCAAACCCCATATCCTCTTCCTAGAAACCAAAGGCTATATCGTAACGCCTGTACTTAGCGGTACGGACGCCATAGAGGCTGTAGAGAACAATCATTACGACCTCATCTTCCTCGATGAGCACATGCCCGGGCTTACGGGGCTAGACACACTCCAGAAGATTAAGGAAATTAAGCCCTTTATCCCCGTAGTGATGGTAACCAAGAGCGAGGAGGAACAGTTGATGAATCAAGCTATCGGAGGCAAGATCGCCGATTATTTAATCAAGCCTGTCAACCCCAATCAGCTACTGCTCTCGCTGAAAAAGAATCTGCATCAGTCGAGCATCATCAGTGAGACAACGACGATGAACTACCGCCAAGAGTTTACGCAGATTGGTGCTAGTATGAGCGATAGACTAAGTCTAGACGAATGGAAGGAGCTCTATCGACGACTTGTCTATTGGGAAATGGAGCTACAGGACGGAGATAGGCAAATGGGAGAACTACTCGAGATGCAGAAGAGTGAGGCTGGTCGTCTATTCAGTCGCTTCATCTCGCGCAACTATGAGGACTGGATTGCCAGTCCAGAGAATAAGCCCGTGATGAGCCCCGATCTATTCAAGACCAAGGTATTCCCTCTGCTAGATAAGGGCGAGAAGGTGTTCTTCATCTTGATTGATAACTTCCGACTAGACCAATGGGAGAGCGTCAAGGGGTTACTTAGCGAATTCTATACTTTCGACGAAGATCTCTACCTCTCCATCCTACCTACGGCGACTCAATATGCGCGCAATGCTATCTTCTCTGGGCTTATGCCTCTAGACATTGCCCGTATGTTCCCCGATTTGTGGGTCGATGAGGAGAGTGAGGAGGGCAAGAACCTCAACGAAGAACCAATGATTCGTACGCTGCTTGAGCGTTACCGCAAGCGCTATAGCTTCTCCTACAACAAGGTTTACGAAGCACGCTATGGCGAGCGTCTGCTCAACAACATCCATGAGCTCAAGGAGTATGACCTCAACGTCATCGTCCTCAATTTCGTTGATATGCTTTCTCATGCGCGTACCGAGAGTAAGATGATACGCGAGCTAGCCAACACGGAGGCGGCCTATCGCTCACTGACGACTAGTTGGTTCCGTCACTCAACGACCTACAACCTATTTAAGCAGATTGCACAGATGGGCTACAAGGTTATCCTGACCACAGATCACGGTACTATACGAGTGAAGAACCCAGTGAAGATCATCGGCGACAAGAATACGAATACCAACCTGCGCTATAAGGTGGGCAAGTCCCTCAGCTACGACGCCAAGTATCTCTTCGAGATTACAAAGCCAGAGCGTATCGGTCTGCCCAAGACGCACCTCTCGGACCGCTATGTATTCAGTCTAGGCAACGACTTCTTTGCCTATCCCAATAACTACAACTACTACGTGCAGTACTATAGAGATACCTTTCAGCATGGAGGCGTTTCGCTAGAGGAGATGCTCGTACCCATCATCACAATGCAACCCAAATGAAGGAACAAACTAGCTACCGAATAGAGACTATCGATGCACTGCCACAGGTGGTCGAGCGCTTCATCGACGAAGTGCTACCATATGGAGATATATTCTCCTTTACTGCTCCTATGGGGACAGGCAAGACTACGTTCATCAAGGCACTGGCTGAGGCTCTCGGGGTAGAGGACGTCATTAATAGCCCGACGTTCTCTATCATTAACGAGTACCGAGCAGAGCCCTCGGGCGAACTCATCTACCACTTCGATTGCTACCGCCTAGAAAAGCTAAGCGATGCGCTTAACTTAGGCGTAGAAGACTACCTAGAGAGCGGAGCGCTCTGCCTGATTGAGTGGCCCGAGATCTTAGAGGAGATATTGCCCGCCGACACAGTACGTGTAACGATTGAGGAGGAAGCTGGCACTGGTGCTCGCCTACTGACTGTGACCTATTACAAAAACTAGTCTAGCATCTATAGTACCATGAACTATTTACATATCGAGAACGAAGGCTTCACTGGGCGTGGCTCAATTGAGGTTATTTGTGGCTCGATGTTTAGCGGCAAGACCGAGGAGCTGATGCGTCGGCTTCGTCGTGCCAAGATTGCCAATCAGAGCGTGGAGATCTTTAAGCCAGCCATTGATATGCGCTACGACGAGACACAAGTAGTTTCGCACGACCGCAACAAGACCGAGTCCACACCAGTAGACAGCTCTGCAAGCATATTGCTGATGTCTTCGGATGTCGACGTCATTGGCATTGACGAAGCGCAGTTTTTCGACGATGGCATCATCGCTGTTGTCCAAGAGTTGGCCGATCGTGGCGTCAGAGTGATCATCGCGGGATTGGATATGGACTTCCGTCGCCAGCCCTTTGGGCCAATGGCAGGTCTATGCGCCATTGCCGACTCTGTAGACAAGATCCACGCTATCTGCATGGAGTGCGGTCGCCTTGCCAACTATTCTTTTCGCCGTGTCTCTGGCTTGGCACAGGTCATGCTCGGCGAGATGAAAGAGTACAGCCCTCTATGCCGCACATGCTACCTCAAGCACCAGCAAAATACTAATTCACTAATGATAAATCAATGATGAAATTAATCTCTACTACCTTACTTATACTAGCCGTGGCTAGCGGACTAACCAGCTGCGTTATTGGTAACAAAAGCTATCCAACTCCAATCGAAACGACAGCCAATCGTCAAGCGAATAAAACATTGATGAGCCCAACCCTCGGAGGCAAGCTCTACACCTCCGCTTGGATACAACGCTCGGCAGAATACAAGGCTCTTTGCCTACAGGCGTACAACATCGCCTCACTTCGCCTAGACGCAGCTACAGCCAAACCTCTTCAGTCGGGGCAGAAACCTTGGGCAATCGTCACCGACATTGACGAGACCATTCTCGATAATACGCCCAATGCTGTGCACCAAGCGCTCAAAGGCGAAGACTACACAGACGCCTCGTGGGACGAATGGTGTGATAGAGCCGAGGCAGATACCCTAGCAGGGGCGAGAGACTTCTTCCTACGTGCCGACAAAGCAGGCGTGAAGATCTTCTACATTTCCAACCGCAACGAGAAGAATAAAGCTGGTACGCTACGCAACCTAAAGGCCTTTGGCTTCCCACAGGTTGTAGATAGCCAACTCATCCTACGCTCTACGACTTCGGACAAGACAGCTCGACGGAATTATGTGCTAGAGCAATACAACATCTTGATGCTCATTGGTGACAACCTCGGAGACTTTGACCATATCTTTGATAGCTCCAACGAGCTCGAGCGCAAGGCAGGTCTCAATCGCTTCGTCAAAGAGTTTGGCAATCGCTTTATCGTATTGCCTAATCCGAACTATGGCACTTGGGAGAAAGCGATGAATCAAGGCTATCCTCCTCTGTTCGAAAAGGACAAAAAGCTTAAAAGCACTCTACTGCGCAACTACTAGACGAATAATTTTTGCGCTACCATCAAGCTGTTCAAAGCCCCGTTTCTAGGGGGTTTGGACAGCTTTTTAAATGGGTATGATCTATCATATTGATAAGTTTTCACTATTGATAAATTATTTTATTTGCAAATTAATGTAGCTTTGCAGACGATTCGAAAGGAAACACCTTGAGAAGGATCATAAGACGAAATTAAGATTGTATGAAAAAGATCGTATGGAGCCTAGCTCTAGCTGTAACTCTCGTAGCCTGTGGCAAACAGAACGAGCCAATACTAGAGCCCAAGAACCCAGAAATAGAAGAGCCAAGTAAAAAGGACGAGCCTAAGCAGGAGGCACCCAAGGGGGAAGACCCTAATGAGGATGCACCTAAGACTGACGAGCCTAAGCCCAACCAGCCAAACCCAGATGCACCTAAGCCTGACGAGCCAAATACAAAGCCCACTGACTTCTATCTAGGTACTCGTATGCAGGTTAATTGGGGTGTAAAGTCTGACGTCTACCTAAAGGCTGTCGACTTCGAAAGTCTGTTTGTGCACAACAACGCACAGGGCTTCACAATGGAGAAACTCAAGCCATATCTCAAGATTTACTCGACAGATCTATCGGGCAAACCATATACGCTTACGGACGAAGATCTAAAGCTTGTGCAGATCATCGATGTACGATACGAGAACAACTATTCTGGCAATGGTAGCATCACCTTCAAAACGAAATACAAGAGCTACCAGAGCGACTCTCGCCACAGCTTACCTTTCGACCGAAACGCGTTCTATGCAAATAAGGTGGAGCTCGACCTAAGCTTCGCTGGCAAATGGTACATGCGTGGCGTTGCCAAGTATTTGGCTCTGTTCTACGGCGATGCTGTAACGTACGACCGAAATCTCTACGCAGCCGAGCTCGACGAGCAAAGCATCGACTACAGAGATAGCGACAACTCTATCCGCTTCAATCTCGTATTTAAGTATTTGGAAACAGATAAAGAACTTGCACAAATCCCTATCACTTTAATAGGCTTTAAGTCGCTCAAGACTCTCGAACAGGATATGTTCGTTTCTCAAACGCATGAACTCAAAGAGGTGATGACGAGGAAAGTCCACAGCTATAAGGAGGGTCGTGACCTAGCTAAGCATATAGAGTCTGGAATATCTAACTGGATGAAGAGTGCCAGCGTAGGTATCCGACAAGGAGAGCGTGCAGCTAATATGCTCCAATGGGAAACTGTTAGTGTTCCCGGTGGTAGTGTTAATACACTTACTCCAGAAACGGGGCGCAAGAGAGATCTGGATATTTACCTAGAGGATCCTAGATTTTCTGTGGCAGAAGCTAAATTTGTCGGTCGAAACCTAGAGCTTAAACTCAAGCTCAACTACGTAAATACAATAGCTCTGGACAATGTGATCCTTCCCCTGACGGTACATGGCGTCAAGAATTAAAGCTGAAATCCTCCATTCTAATCCCGTAGGTGCAAGTAGCATCTACGGGATTGTTGTATCTGTCCTATCGAGTGCGTCAAGCAAGATTATTCATCAATATACAGATAGGACTATGCAACCATTAACGATTAAGCAGTATCAGTTTACGTCTCGTCTATTCCTCGGGACGGGCAAATTTGCTTCTAATGCCATCATGGCAGACGCCATCGAGGCATCTGGCAGCGAGCTAGTAACCGTTGCCCTCAAGCGCATCGACAGCAGCAGCGCTCACGACGAATTGGTAGAGACCATCAAGGCTCCCGGCGTACAGCTCATGCCCAATACCTCTGGCACACACAACGCCGACGAAGCGATCTTTGCAGCTCGTCTGGCTCGAGAGGCATTCGGCACAGACTTCATCAAGGTAGAGATTCACCCCGACCCCAAGTACCTCCTGCCCGACCCCTTCGAGACGTTCAAGGCCACAGAGGTGCTCGCCAAAGAAGGCTTCGTCGTGATGCCCTACATCCAAGCTGACCCTATCCTCTGTAAATATCTAGAGGATGCTGGCGCAGCAGCAGTGATGCCACTTGGTGCACCTATTGGGAGCAATCAGGGACTCAAGACCAAGGATCTCATCAGGATTATCATCGAGCAGAGCCGTGTGCCCGTAGTGGTGGACGCAGGTCTAGGTGCACCATCGCATGCAGCAGAGGCTATGGAGCTGGGAGCTGATGCCGTACTCGTCAATACGGCTATTGCCTCCGCCGGAGATCCTGTAGCCATGGCGCGTGCCTTCGCACTAGCCACTGAGGCCGGACGCATGGCCTACGAGAGCGGATTACCAACACAGCGCGCGAGCGCATCGGCTAGCTCTCCTATCGATCACTTTTTCGGTTTCTAACCACAACCTATAGTATAGATAGATAAGCAATGAGTTTCTACGACGAACTACAAAAGCTAGACTGGGAAGAAGTAACGCACTCTATCTCCAACAAGACCGAGGCTGATGTGCGTCGTGCCCTCTCTGCAGATCGACTAGGGCTAGAAGACTTCAAAGCCCTCATATCACCCGCAGCCGAACCTTTCTTACGTGAGATGGCCGTCAAGGCAGAGCAGCTGACGGTGAAGCGATACGGACGTACCATACAGATGTATGTACCTCTGTATCTCTCCAATCACTGCTCCAACTTCTGTGTCTACTGTGGCTTCAACTGCCTCAATCAGATCAATCGAGTCAAGCTAGACGTGCCGCAGATCATGGACGAGATAGCAGTGCTCAAGGACTGGGGTTACAAGCATATCCTCCTAGTATCTGGCGAATCTCCTCACCTAACCCCTGCCGCCTACTACGAAGAGGTCGTACGTACCGTCCGTCCACACTTCTCTCAGGTGTCGCTAGAGGTACAGCCACTGCAGGCAGAGGAATACGCTAAGCTCGTAGAGGCAGGTGTGAGCTTCGTCTGTGTGTATCAGGAGACCTACCACGAGGGAGCATACCCCAAGTACCACCCCAAGGGACTTAAGGCCAACTTCCGTTACCGTCTCGAGACTCCGGAGCGATGCGCCGAGGCAGGGATACGAAAGGTCGGCATCGGCGCCCTGCTAGGTCTAGAAGACTGGCGGACTGATGCCTTCTTCACCGCCCTACACCTTAACTACCTCGAGCGCTACCACTGGCGGACCAAATACTCTATCTCTCTGCCAAGGCTACGCCCCCATATAGGTGAGTTCGAACCCAAAGATCCGATCAACGACCGCCAGATGGCTCAGCTGATCTGTGCCTATCGTCTCTTCGACCCCGAGGTAGATATCTCGCTATCGACGAGAGAGGGTTCTGCCTTTAGGGATATGGCTATGCACATCGGGGTGACCTCTATGAGTGCCGGCTCGAGTACAGAGCCAGGCGGATATGCCAAGCCAAAGAAGGAGCTAGAGCAGTTTGAGATTAACGACGCACGTAGTGTTTCCGAGATGGCGGAGGCAATATGCGCCGAGGGATATCAACCTGTCTGGAAGGATTGGGACATTTGGTTATGATCCACCACGATATATCCAAGCGCTACATACGCCAAACGATGCTGCCACAGATAGGCGAAGCTGGGCAGGCTAAGCTATTAGGCCGCTCGGCTCTAGTAGTAGGGGCTGGGGGGCTAGGTTCTCCCATTCTTTACTACCTTGCGGCAGCAGGTGTAGGGCGTATTGGCATTGTAGACGACGATCGGGTTAGTGTAAGTAATCTACAGCGTCAGATACTTTTCGCTGAAGGAGATTTAGGTAAAAACAAGGCAGAGCAGGCCGAGCGGAGGCTGAAGCTCCTCAATTCGAACACACACATTGAGGTCTATCCGCATAGACTGACCTCGGAGTGTGCCGAAAATATTGCCTGCGACTATGACCTAATCATAGATGCCACCGACAATTTGGCCACACGCTACCTGCTAGACGATACAGCTCGCACCCTAGGCAAGCCCTATCTATACGGAGCGGTGGAGGGATTTGTAGGGCAATGTGCGCTCTTTCATGTTGAGGGAAGCAGTGGGTATCGCGATCTCTTCCCAGAGTTCGAGGTCGAGGCTGATACACGTCCCATAGGCATAGTCGGCGCTGTAGCTGGCAGTCTAGGCGCTATTATGGCGACAGAGGCTATCAAAGTCCTACTAGATATGCCTACCTCACTCGCAGGCTACCTTCTATGCCTAGACCTAGAGAAGATGTTGTTTAGCCGGATTAAGCTTTGAGCTCAAAGCGATGTCGCTTCCTCGGCTATATGTAGTAGAGTCTGACTGATACTTCAGAGAGGTTATTAGGTAGAAAAGGTAACGTAAGATATTGATCTTACGTTACCTTTTCTTGTTCTTTGCTATCCCGATGAAGCCAGAGGATGCAGTAGCCTATTTGCGGAGATTTTAGTGTCGGCCACGCACAGAGCGTCCCGCAGTGCGTGCCGGCTTTTCGGCCTTGGGCTTCGCTGCCTTTGTTGCCTTAGCTGTACCCGTCTTTGTGCTCTTGCTCGAGCTCTTGGCCGAGCGAACACGTTTGTCGCGGCTGTTGCGTGCGGTCTTTTCTGCGCTTGTCCGCTCGCTCGTCTGTGTTTTGACTGTATCTGCGATGAATAGATTCTGCTCAAATTTGCTTAGCTCCCCTTCAATCCGCTTGCGCTCTGCCTTGAGCGAATCTGGCGTCGTGGCATATTGTGCGAGTGAACGATTGAGGAGGTTTTGCGTTTTGATAATTTCGCCGTGATACATCTTCAGTCTGAAGAAATCATCGAGCGTAGCGGAGGCAACATTGTTGTAGCTACTAAGCATCACGGGCTGAGCGCTCAGATGAGGTCGTATGACCTCGTATGGCAGCCAGAATAGAGGCATAGGTACCTCACCATAGTCCCCAAGATCATAGAGAATAGGGCAGATTGCCTCGACCTTGACGTCGTAGGTTGATGTACGCTGGTCGAAGTACCAAGTCTCTTTGAGGTAATAAGCCTTTACCTCGCTTGAGGGAACGTCTGGCAAGGCGACTTCGTAGCGTGCATTGCCTTTGCCTCGCCCCTCTGTGTAGCTTATGCGGAAGCGATCAAGGAGATCCTTGAACTTGAGCTCGTGTTTCTGATCGAAAACCTCAGGCCCATCAATATACTCATACCCCTTGATTTGCTCGGTGGCAATGAGGCGAAAGAGCTTGGTGAATAGGTTCTGCGCTTGCTCTGTGCTGGTAGTAGGGTAGTACAGAGCAGCATTGCGCTCGTCCGCTAGGTCTAGGTAGCGGTAGACCGTACGCCTCCAATTGACGTGGTCGGTATCTCGGCTCAGTAGACGGCTCTGCTCCAGAGCTCTCTGGCTGAGCGAGGACTCTGGTGTGGCTCCGCTCGCTTGCTTCACTCTAGGCTCTCCTGCTCGGCGTACCGTAGCCTCCTGAGCCGAGGTACTACTATGAGAGGCTACTACTGCTGCCAGAAGGCCAATTATTAGGGTTGTCTGTCTTAGCATCGTCGTGATTCGTTAGTTGAGGATTAGCTCAAGAGGAGCAATTTTACGCTCGATGCCATCTGCACCACGCGCGATTACCTCGGTAATGTATAGTCGTTTGCCTCTGGAGGCGTTACGTATCTGTTGAATCTGTCTTTCGGAGAAGATAGCCCCTTGAGATACTTCTGGGATTGCATTTCCCATGGAGTCGAAGCTTACAATCTGGAACTTGAGTACCGTGTACGCTACATCTAACAGAGAGTCATCGATGGCGGCTTTGATACCACCAGCCGCCAGTAACGATTGTTTGGTGATACGTCCTCCCTTGAAGCGCTTGGCTGCTCCTGTCGCAGGGTCTTTGATATCTATATAAGGCATCGGGTCGGGTAGAGCTCGTACACGTAGCGTGGAGCGTCCCATCACCGAGGTGCGTCCGTCGGGCATCCGTGCCGATACGGTAACGGTCGCCTCGCTACCTACTTGAGATGGGCGAGCAACCCATAGGTTCCCCTGTCTTGCTATAGACCCACCAGTCATGGAGGCGGTCACAGCACTTGATGGTATGCCCGGTACGGCTATGTCAATCTTATTGTCAATCCCTGCGTAGAGGACGTTCATCAGCACGGGAGCGACCGTGGCCATTGGCTCTACCACAGTGTATTCGCTGGAGAATTCTCGCTGCTCGATCTGGCCAGAGGGCATTTGCATTTCGATAAATCCCTTGACTGGGAAAACACCACTGCTACGTGTCTGGACGGTGTATAACCCGCCAGCCTCGGCTGGTAGCTCTGTGCCAGACACTACTATGCGAGGCGACTGAGTAGTGTCGGTGCTGCTGAGTACGATCTGAGCACGATAACTATCTCCACGCATAACGATACGGCTCTCTGGTATGATCTGTGCTGATAGACGGTTTACCCTTAAGTCGCCTGCATCAATGCTTTTGATTAGAGTAGAGAGCAGCTGTCCCTCGGTGTAGCGGAGGTCATTTTGTAGTTTAGTCAGTAGCGTGATTGCAGCAGCCGAAGGCATACCAGAGAAGTTGGCTTCCTCCCATGACATACCCGAGGGGCCACTCTGGGTATCGAGTAGGGAGAGTAGTCGTTGTGTGTCTGCGTTCTCTGGCATGAGCGTCTGGGCTAGGGAAACGAATTGCTCAATAGAGTCACGCAGAGCACGACCTCGCTTGCTGAGTGGGTTGAGCATTACCTCGTCTGAGGCTCCTAGATAGTCACGTCGCCTCAGTGAGTCTGCTTGGGCATCTGCTCCATCTGTTTGTTCGGCGATCATCTGTTTGAGCGTTTGGATCTGTGCAAATAGAGCATCTACCCTCTGGCTAAGGGATTCGCTTCGTTTGTACCACTGCTCTGTTTTGGTTGGGTTGTGCTTGTAGGCATCGGCCATAGCTCGTCCGAGCGCATCGTTTTGCTCCTCCGTAGAGGCGATACTCTGCTTGAGCCCTCGCTCTACTTTGGCGAAGCCCTCCAAGACATCCGATGAAACATTGAGCGCCATCATGGCAATGAAGACGATATACATCAGATTAATCATCTTCTGCCTATTGGCATTCCCTCCACTATTTGCCATAGTTTAGTCTTGTGTCGTGCTGGACTGATGAGAGGTATATGGCGCACCCGGCGCACCCGGCATACCCATATTGACGGTGAGTGCCTCTAGCATACGGGCGTATACCTGATTGAGCTGTCGCAGCTGCTGAGCCATACGCTCATTCTCGCTCCGGAAGGTGTGGCTATCCACGACGGAGCTGTCATACATAGAGCTAATCTGATGCAGGCCAGAGTTAATCTTGTCTATGGCATCAATCTGGCTGCTGATACCCTTGAGCTGGATCTCGTAGATGGTATTAAGTCCCGAGACGTTTCGTGCTAGGGTTTCCATTTGCTGGAGATACTGCTGAGAGCCCTTGCTTAGAGATTCGTAGTCGGAGGCCATAGCCTGATAAGTCCCCATCATATCCGTAGATACACGTGCGATGCGAGAGAGTTGCTGTGCTGCCTCGCCAAGAGCCGTGATACCCGAGGATAGACGCTCTAGCTCCTCTTGTGGTAGCAAGTCGCTGGCTACAGCACTTGTAGTATTGGTGGCCGAGTGGCTCCCAATACTAGGCATAGAGCCTAGCGCCGAGGTGCCTGCCGAAGTTGTGAGCTCTTGTTGCCTCTGCGCCTTCTCGAGTAGATAAACCCTGCGTGCCTCCATCTCCTCTCTGTCCATAGGATTGGTGGAGTTGAGCTCAGGGAACACTTCTTCCCAATTGTAGGTAGGGGCTGGCTTCTCGAAGCCCGAAACGAAGAAGACAAAGAACTCCGTCATCATACTGACGAAGAGGATCTCATTGCCATAGGGTAGGTGAAGCAATTTGAAGAGTGCTCCCAGAATAACGAAAGCAGCCCCCCACGAATAGAAGAGATTTAGAATGCGCTTGCCACGATTACTCGCCAGAAACATCTCTAGCTTATTCTTATAGCGTCTGTAGGGTTTCATTGTCTTAGTTAGTCTTGTTTATTTGCCGAAGTCGATGGCTGTACGTACACAGCGGAACCCGATGTACGAATGTCCACGATCTTGGAAGGCAGATGCTCGGCTGTTGGAGCGAATATAGCGAGCAATGTCCTTCCATGACCCTCCTTTGATGACTTTCTTTGCTCGTGCGTGCGGATCGTCCTGAGCGGCATGATAGGTTAGCTCGGGATTGACGTCGTCTGTTTGCTTTAGTCCCGATACGCTCCATGAGGTACTTGTCCACTCGGCTACGTTACCAGCCATGTCAAAGAGGCCGTAGTCGTTAGGGTTAAATGAACCAACTCGAGCAGTGATCAAGTGCTTGTCTGCAGTATAGTCGCCGTCCGATGGTTTGAAGTTGCCCAGCAGGCAACCTTTGTCCGAGCGCAAATCTTCGGCACTCCAAGGGTAGGCTAGATTGGTTTGTCCTGCACGTGCTGCGTACTCCCACTCTGCCTCTGTCGGTAGACGGAATGCCTCGGCTACTTGTCCCTCTGGGAGCTTTACTCCCATGAGGTAGTACATTGTACGCCAAGAGCAGAATGCCTGTGCTTGTTCCCACGATATGCCTACGACCGGGTAGTCGTCATAGCCCGGGTGGTTGAAGTACATACGAGTATAGGTTTCGTTTGTAGAGTTGGGAAAGTCATTGACCCAAACACTCTCGTCTGGATAGATGGGGACGATGTAGGTATTGAGGAAGTCGTACTCACTCTTGAGCTCACGAGTAAGCGTCTGGCGCACTACACGACCAGACTGGTCAATGTAGGCAGTGTCTTTGGCGATCATGATTGGCGTCTGACCTGCCTCGCCTTGCCAGTTGGGGTTGCCCTCTGGGCGACGTAGTTGGTGGCGGTATAAGGCAGCCGAGCGGTGGTCATACACCTCGTAGCGGTAGAGGAGTTGTCGAGGGTCTAGGCTACGCTCTCCCGTGACGGGATTGGTATAGTAGAGGCTATTGATAGCCTTGAGCTCCTCGTCCGTAGCACGCTTCTCCGAGGGAATTGGTCTAGACCAGTCTAGCTGTGGCTTGATGGGTTCTCCGTATTTGTCTTCAGTTATTTTGTAGGTTTCGTCCCCTCCATATGCGGGATCGGCTAGGCGCTCACGAATGATAGAGTCACGTACATAATGAACGAATTGTCTATACTGAGCATTGGTAACCTCGTGGCGATCCATCCAAAATGCGTCCACCGAGATAGCACGAGATACAGCGGGTTCTCCCCACAGCGTATCGGCTTCTTTCTGACCGAGTATGATGTGTCCACGTGGTATTTTGACCATACCATAGGGAGCTGGTTCGCTCCAGCTAGCCAAGCGTGCACCCACAAGCTCGCCCCCCACCGTAGGGCGAGAGGCTCCACAGCTAGAGAGTAACGCAAAGCCCATGGGTATACCCAATAGGCTTACTAGACTTTTTCTCATATTTATTCTTTACTATTCTTCTTGCACGTTGCCAGTACTACAGAAGGCGAATACTCTTGTAGGTCGGCTTCTTGCCTCCAGAGAGGTCTATGGGCATTGAGTAGGTCGCCACTAGCTCATGGTTGCCCCAAGAGGCTCGCCTAAGCTCCGTCGTAGGGAGCTCGTACTGGTACCCGATGTAGCCTTTGCCGAACCGCATACCCAGACCTAGACCTACGGCTAAGCTGGGGCGATACAGTAGAGCCACCCTGAATCGATCTGCATACCATGTATCTAAACGCAAATCAACTCGATAAAATTGCCTCTCGTCTATCTGAGCGAGTACCGAAGGCTGCAACTGCCACCTCCCACTCAGCGTGCGATAGTTGTAGCCAGCCACTAGTGTGTAGCTACGTATTCGCTCACGACGGTAGAGGTTGTCCAGCACAATGTCGGGCGCTAAGAGCTGATTGACGGATAGACCTGCGTAGTAGCGCTCTGCTTGATAGTAAACGCCCAGCTGAGCATCTATACCACGCCCCGACACATCTCCTGCTGGTAGTGCAGAGTCTGTCGGGGATAAGCCCTCAACCCCGCCGGGTATGAAGATCTTACTTCCCTCAAAAGTACTAGAAATAATAGAGCCTCCCAAACCTACTTGTAGGTAGCTTTTGCCGAGCTTGAGCCTCAAGGCATAGCGTGCTGTGAGCTCTGTGTCTTTGAAGAGACCAATCTGCTGGTTGGACATCTGTACGCCTAATCCTTGTCTTACGCCAAGCCAAGATATAGGCATATCGCCCATGACGAGAAAACTTTTGGACGCCCCCTCTAGTCCCTCTAGTTGCCTATTGTGCATAGCTCTAAGGTAGAGCTCGCTACCTAGAGCTAGACCAGCGGGGTTAAAGTGCGGAAGCAACTCGGTGTATTGCCCTAGGGGTAGGGTAGTCTGAGCAAAAAGCCCCTGCCCCAAGCTAATCATAGCTAGGAGGCAGAGGCCTTTGATTTTGTTGCTGTATTGCTTCCTCATCAGATAGGTTGCGCCGAGCGAGCCACTAGCGTCGTAGCCCCAACGCATACTTACTCCTTGGTTTTGGGAGCGAAGTGACTAGTACTCCTCTTCGTCGAAAAAGAAATCTTCTTTGCTTGGATAGTCCGGCCAGATATCTTCGATAGACTCGTACAGTTCGCCTTCATCTTCCATTTCTTGGAGGTTTTCAATGACCTCTAGAGGCGCACCAGAGCGTTGGGCGTAGTCGATGAGTTCTTCACGAGTTGCAGGCCAAGGGGCGTCTTCTAGCTTAGACGCAAGTTCCAGTGTCCAATACATAGTTTTTTAACGTAATTATTCAGTTTTATATTGATTTCTTGGCGCAAAAATAAGGAATAATTTGAGATTTCCAAGAGTTTAATCAAAATATCCTTCTGGGTTAGGTCTTAGTTTTTTCAAATACCTCTGATTGATAGTTGGTTTCATTAGTAGATATGGCAGAGGTATAGGCTCTCTTATGTGTATGTGTAGGAATGGTTCTCTAGGGAGTACGGCGTTGTAGCAAGCCTTGAGTGTGTTTGAGTGATTGGTTGGTGGAGAAGCTCCTCGACCTTTTGCTCTCTTCCTTTTGTATTGTAGCCGTTCTCGTGGGCTGATAGTGTCGCTGTCAAAAGATGTGACAGAGGGGTTACATTTGCTTAGATATGAGCGTAGGGTTTAGGTTGGAATTGTGGATTTGTCTGCATCGTGTTAGCCCTAGCGGTAAGGTTTCGGGTTAGGTTTGTTGGGTTTCTCGTTGGCTTCATGGGAGGTGCCTGTTGTAAGGTTTAGCTTTTTGCAGACTGAGTATTGGCTCATGTAGGCGCGTATTCTTCATCTTTTTGGTTAATGATTGTAAATGTGTTGTTTAGAAATTTCATTTAATGAGAACTATTTTCTGAAAAGTCGCTCAGATTTCTTGGGGGTTGAAGGAGTGATTCGTGCGGACTAGTGGACTAATCATTTAGGGTATGTCCATCAATCAGGAAGGATTGATGGGAGGAAAATCTCAAAATAGTACTCTTATGTTCAGAAATCTCTGGATGTCTAATATTATCCATCTGTATATTAGATGTTTGAGTTACGCCCCTTTTGAGCCATGATCTCTGTCGCTCTGGAGGGGGATGCCAGAGCTGGAGCTAAACTCAATGTAGGCCTTGCTAGGGGTAAATACGAGGTTGGGGATTTTTCAGCTAGACACGTAGAGGACTACACGTTCGTATGTTTCAAGTGTTATTAAGTGTTAATCCTCTTCTTGTCTTTACCTTATCATTGCGCAGTCATGCTCACTCTTCTTTAGTCGTCTTCTCGAAGTCTGAGACTTGGTCGGTATACCGTATTTATATACATACTCCTCTTTGGAGTATCACTCTCGGGTGTGGGTCTTGCCGGTATTGGCTGTATGGCTTAGTGGCAAGTGATGCCTTAGACTGTTTGTCTGCTGTTTTTGAGCCAAGGTGTTTAGATTGAATACAAAAACAGAAAAATCTCTAGGACTTTTGGATAAAAGTACTATATTTGCAGTCCGAAAGTCAAGGTTGTTTATTCATTTATAATCAAGTAAGATATAGTAATTATGACAAAGGCTGAAGTTGTAAGCGAAATCGCTAAGAGCACAGGCGTAGACAAAGAAACTGCCCTAGTGGTGGTGGAGTCTTTTATGGAGTCGGTTAAGGACTCTCTCGTAAGAGGTGAGAATGTGTACCTCCGTGGTTTTGGGAGCTTCATCATCAAGGAACGTGCCGAGAAGACTGCACGCAATATCTCCAAGAAGGAAACCATCATCATTCCGAAGAGAAGAATCCCAGCATTCAAGCCATCTAAGCTCTTCTCTGTCAAGGTGAAGTAGTTAGCATTAGGTTAAATCACAGAAGTTAAATTCAAATAATAAACGACATGCCAAGCGGAAAGAAAAGAAAGCGCCATAAGATGGCCACGCACAAGCGTAAGAAAAGACTGAAAAAGAACAGACATAAGAAGAAGAAGTAATACGTAGGCTTCTCTCTCGAGGGGATAAAGGTGAGTGGAGCTTGTCTTTATCCCCTCGTGTACTAATTGTAAACTCATACATCATACACAAAGTGACTAGTGATCTAATAGTTGATGTTTCGGCCAAGCAAATCTCCATGGCTGTATTGGAGGATCAGAAGTTGGTCGAGCTACAACGAGAACGTCGCGACTTGGCTTTCGCTGTCGGGGATATATATCTCGGCAAAGTGAAGAAAGTAATGCCGGGGCTTAATGCTGCTTTTGTAGATGTAGGGTACAAAAAAGATGCTTTCCTGCACTATCTCGATCTAGGGCCTACTTTTGGCTCTCAGCAACGTCTGCTAGATATTGTAGCCTCTGGCAAACCAATACCATCAGCCACCAAAATACCTATCTCTGCCGAGCTCCCCAAGGAGGGCAAGATAGCCGATTACATCAAGCAAGGGCAGCTTGTCTTGGTACAGGTAGTCAAGGAGCCTATCTCTACCAAGGGACCACGTCTGTCTGCCGAATTGTCGTTAGCCGGGCGCAACATGGTATTGGTGCCATTCTCCGACAAAGTTTCAGTAAGTAGCAAGATTCAGTCTATCGAGGAGCGTACACGCCTAAAGCAGCTGATGCTGAGCATTAAGCCCAAAAACTTCAGTGTGATCGTGCGTACCTCGGCAGAGGGCAAGAAGGCTAGTGAGCTAGACCAAGAGTTGCGCCGACTGGTACGTCGCTGGGAAGAGAGCATACAGAAGCTCCCCAAGATCAAGGCACCACGTATAGTCTATGAGGAGGCGAGCCGTGCACTAGGGTTGCTCAGGGATACGTTCAACCCCTCTTTCCAGAGTATCCACGTCAATGATGCCGATTTCTACGAAGATATCAAGGAGTATGTGGCCTCTATAGCTCCCGGACGAGAGGAGATTGTACAGCGCTACACAGGTAAACTGCCTATTTTTGATGAGAAGGGGGTTACCAAACAGATCAAATCTCTGTTTGGACGTACCGTTACCTACAAGAAAGGGGCTTATCTAGTTATAGAGCAGACTGAGGCGATGCACGTCATAGACGTCAATAGTGGCAATAGATCACGCAAGAGCGCCGAGCAGGAAGAAACAGCCGTAGATGTCAATATGTCTGCGGCCGAAGAGCTGGCCCGCCAACTAAGGTTAAGGGATTTAGGTGGCATTATCGTGGTAGACTTCATCGATATGCATGACCCCAAGAATAGAGAGCTACTCTACAAACACATGGTCAAGCTGATGGAGGGCGATAGAGCCAGACATAATATATTACCCTTGAGTAAATTTGGACTGATGCAGATTACCCGCCAGAGGGTGCGGCCTGCCATGCAGATCACGACCGAGGAAACCTGCCCCAGCTGTATGGGAACAGGCAAGATGAAGTCTTCGGTACTGCTTACAGATCAGATTGAGGAGAAGCTCAGGGAGCTGGTACAGCAGCAAAGTGTATCCTACATCAATGTACACGTACATCCGTACGTTGCGGCCTATCTCAATAAAGGACTGCTATTCTCCATTGCACGTCAGTGGAAGCTCAAAATTGCCAAGGGTATTCGTGTTACCCCGAACCAGAGTTTAGCATTCCTTGATTATAAATTCCTCGACAAAGAAGGGAATGAGATAGAGCTACTAGAAGAAGACAACTAAATGAAATCGGTAGCCTCAAAGCAATATCGCAGAGGCTACCGATTTTGTTTTTTATGATAGACGAAACTAGATGATCACCTATCCCTCCAAGTTGGTCGAGCGAGCCGTAGAGCAGCTCTCCAGCCTCCCGGGTATTGGACGCAAGAGCGCCTTGCGTTTAGCACTGCATCTACTCTCCCGATCGGGCAGCGAGGTGCACCTCTTCGCAGATGCCCTTACGGAGATGCGTGATCACATCATATATTGCAGACGCTGCCACAACATCAGCGATACTGAGCTGTGTAGCATCTGTTCCAATCCTGCTAGAGATACTTCTCTGCTCTGTGTGGTGCAGCACGTGGGTGATGTTATGGCGATTGAGAATACTGCTCAGTATCGAGGTCTGTACCATGTGTTGGGTGGGGTTATTTCGCCTATCGACGGGATAGGACCAGATGATCTGACCATCGAAGCTCTAGTCGAGCGAGTTCGAGAGGGTGAGGTCAAGGAGGTTATTTTAGCTCTTGGCACAACCATGGAAGGCGATACAACCAACTTCTTTATTCATAGGAGTCTCTCGGGGTTAGGGGTTAAGCTAAGCATTATCTCGCGCGGTGTAGCCATTGGCGACGAAATTGAATATGCTGACGAGGTTACTCTGGGCCGTTCGATCCTTGGGCGCACAGACTTTGAGCAGTCTATCAGGCTATAATTAACGATAGATGAGTAGGCAATTACTACATTCCGATAGATTGTTTCTCAGAGGGATAGAGCTTGACAAAGACAAAGATTTGCTCTACCTTTGGGAGAACGATGCCCGCTCGTGGGCGTCCTCTGGGGCGCTTAATCCTATATCAACTCAGTTTATAGACCAATATATTATTCAATCTACAACGTCAATCCTTGAGCAGTCGGGACTTAGTCTAATGATGGTTGCTACTGATAGTCTTGCCCCAGTAGGGTATGTACAACTACAAGACTACGAGCCAATCAGTAAGCGTATAGGTATTGGTCTGTATGTCGCTCTCGAGTACCGCCGGAGGAGATATGCCTCCGATGCTCTAGAGCTAGTGCACGAGTATGCGCGTCGCCGCCTAGGCTGCCGCATGGCGTATGCGTCTATTTTGGAGAATAACCTAGCCTGTCTTCGGCTCTTCGAGAGCCTCGGCTATCGCCACGTTGGTACCCTAGAGGGCTGGCAATGGTCCGATGGTCACTATTACGATCTCAAATACTACCAACTATGGCTATAGTGGAAAAACGAATACAGCAGCTACGTGCTGCTCTCAATCGCTACAACTATGAGTACTACGTACTCTCCACTCCGACCATATCCGACCAAGAGTTTGATATGCTACTCAAAGAGCTCGAGGCTCTAGAGGCACAGTACCCCGAACTTATTACTCCCGATTCACCCACACAGAGAGTTGGCTCGGATCGTACCGAGGCATTTACCCAAGTTGAACATCGCTATCCGATGCTCTCTCTCGGCAATACATATAGCTACGACGAGGTCAGGGAGTTTTATAAGAGAGTAAGTAGAGATCTGGGGCACCATTTCGATGTCGCAGCTGAGCTCAAATACGATGGACTGTCTATATCGTTGATCTACGAAGACGGTATGCTTGTGCGAGCCGTTACTAGAGGAGATGGGCGTGTCGGGGACGATGTAACGGCCAATGTGCGCACCATTCGCTCTATACCGCTACGCTTGCAGGGCGAAGATGTACCGAGTAGCCTTGAGGTGAGGGGAGAGATTTTACTTCCGTTCGCAGAGTTTGATAGACTAAACGAGCTGCGTATTCAATCCGGTGAAGCCCCCTTCGCCAACCCTCGCAATGCAGCCAGCGGTACACTCAAGCTCCTTGACCCACGTGTGGTCGCAGAGCGTAGACTCGATGCCTATTTCTATTATGTCCCAGCACTCCCCGAGTTACCAGATAGCCACTACGAACGCCTCAATTGCTGCAAGCGATGGGGACTCAAGGTGTCTCAAGCGACGAAGCTATGCCATAGCCTAGAGGATATACTCGCTTTCTTGGATCATTGGTCTGTGGCTCGCACAGACGAACCAGTAGCTACAGACGGAGTAGTGCTCAAGGTCGACTCTATCCTAGCACAAGAGGAGCTAGGATACACGGCCAAGAGCCCACGCTGGGCAATTGCTTATAAGTTCTCAGCCGAGCGTGTACAGACAACACTAGAATCGGTAGATTACCAAGTGGGGCGCACAGGGGCAATAACGCCAGTAGCTAACCTTAGTCCCGTGCAGATCTCTGGGACGACAGTACGCAGAGCTTCGCTACACAACGCCGACTTTATTCGCTCCCTTGACCTACATCTAGGCGATCTCGTTTCGGTAGAGAAAGGAGGCGAGATTATACCCAAGATAGTAGCTGTTGATACTGAGCTTAGACATCCTATGGCTCAGCCTGTAGATTTCCCTACACTCTGCCCTGCCTGCTCGGCTACATTGGAGCGTGTCGAGGGGGAAGCCGCTTATTTTTGTCCGAACCGTACGCTTTGCCCTCCTCAGCAAATGGGGCGCATTGAGCATTACTGCGGACGTAAGGCAGCCGATATTCGCATTGGCCCAGAGACGATAGATTTATTCTTTGAGCAGGGGCTGATCTGCAACGTAGCTGATCTCTACCGACTTACAGTGGAGCAGATAGAGGCGTTGCCCGGATTTCAGCGTAAGAGTGCCGAGAAGCTCTTCGGGAGTATTGCAGACTCCAAGTCACGCCCCTATGCAGCCTTACTTTTTGGCCTAGGTATTCGATATGTTGGCGAGACCGTTGCGAGAACTTTGGTTAAGCACTTCCGCTCAATCGACGAGCTGGCTAGCCAGACGCATGAGAGCCTCTGTGCAACGCCTGAGATTGGTCCCGTGATCGCTCAGAGCATCGTAGATTATTTTGCCTCCGAAGAAAATAGACGTTTGATAAAGGATTTACAAGATCTGGGTCTACGATTTGAGAGAACACAGAGCGAAGAGGTGGTGAGTGCCTCGGTTGCCTCTCCAATTACGGGCAAAGTATTTGTCATCAGCGGAACGTTTGCTCAGCATACAAGAGACGAATATAAAGCCTTAGTAGAGCGTTTGGGCGGAAGAATGAATTCGTCCATCTCATCAAAGACCGATTATGTGTTGGCGGGCGACAAGATGGGCCCAGCCAAGCTGGCGAAAGCAACCCAACTGGGCGTTAGTATTCTGACCGAAGATCAGTTCCTCGAGTTAATCTCCGAGGTGGATTGGTAGGCACAACATATAAAACATCAAAGACTTATCTCAAAAGAATTAATATTCAAAAACTATGGATTTGATTTTTACCTGTATTCTCATCTTCCTAGCCGTGCTGGCAATCATCGACTTGGTAGTGGGGGTGAGTAACGATGCCGTGAACTTCCTCAATTCGGCTATCGGTGCCAAGGCCGCACCATTCAAGGTCGTTTTGGGAGTGGCGGCTGTCGGGGTATTCCTCGGCGCCTCGCTCAGTAACGGCATGATGGATATAGCCCGTAACGGGATCTATCACCCTGAGTACTTTACCTTCGAGGAGGTAATGATCATCTGCTTGACTGCTATGGTCACAGATGTGATACTGCTCAATATCTTCAATTCGCTTGGGTTACCTACATCGACCACTGTGTCTATGATCTTCAATTTGCTCGGCGGAGCCTTCTGTATGTCGATGCTCAAGATCGGCCAAGATCCGTCGCTACAGCTGACAGAGCTGATCAATACGTCCAAGGCTCTGCAGGTGATCATCGCCATTTTCATGTCGGTGGCCGTAGCGTTCTTCTTCGGCACAGTGGTGCAGTACTTCACACGTCTGATATTTACCTTCAACTATAAGAAGAACTTGCCCTACTTCGCTGGCATATTCGGAGGTATTGCCATCACCTCGATTATCTACTTCATGCTGATTAAGGGGCTCAAGGATGCAGCCTTCATGACGGCAGATGCCAAGGCTTGGGTCAGTGAGAATACACTGATGCTTCTGGGGATCATCTTCGCCGCTTCGGCACTGATCATGCAGGTTCTTCATTGGATCGGCCTGAACATCTTCAAGATCATTATTCTTGCTGGTACGCTTGCTCTCTCTCTGGCTTTTGCGGGCAATGACCTTGTAAACTTCATCGGTATTCCTTTGGCGGGGCTCTCTGCCTACACCGATTACATGGCCAATGGCAATGGGGCCTACGATACATATCTCATGGGAGCAAACAATCTCCCAGCCTCTACTCCTGTCTACTACCTACTTGGCTCGGGACTGGTGATGGTGCTTGCACTCGTGTTTTCCAAGTCGGCTCAGAACGTGATCAAGACATCGGTCAATCTATCTCGACAAGATGATGCCGAGGAGAGTTTCGGTACGTCCAAAATCTCTCGTGGTCTGGTGCGTGCTAGTAGTAGTACCGCTCAGTTGGTGCACAACATACTACCACCTGCAGCAACCCGTTGGATCAACAGCCGCTTCAACAAGAGCGAGATTATTCTAGAGCAGGGGGCGGCTTTCGACCTCGTTCGTGCCTCTGTCAATCTTGTATTGGCGGGTCTGCTCATTGCTGTGGGTACATCGCTCAAGCTACCTCTGTCTACCACCTATGTAACGTTTATGGTCGCTATGGGTACGTCGCTTGCAGACCGTGCTTGGGGTAGAGAGAGTGCTGTGGGTAGACTTACGGGTGTGATGGGCGTTATCGGTGGTTGGTTCGTAACGGCTGCGGCTGCCTTTACCATTGCAGCGATCGTATCTCTCACAATGTTCTATGGTGGCTTTGTTGCTATGATCGCTTTGATTGCTCTAGCGGTGTTCCTCCTCTTTAGTAGCCGTTTATTCAAGAAGAAGAGTGAGGCTAGCGATGAGCTATTCGTAGAGATCCTTAACTCGGAGAATGAAGCCCAAACTTGGGAACTTCTTTCTAAGCACGTTCGCCTAAACCAGATTGCACATTTGGACAACGTGACCACAGACTATCAGAACCTCACCAATGGCTTCCTCAACGAGGACCTCAAGATGCTAGGCAAAGTGCAGTACCGCACAGAGGAGAATAAACGCAGGTTTAAGAGTATGCGCCGAAAGGAAACGATCGGTTTGCGCAGACTCAAGAATGACGCCGTCCTAGAGAAGAATATGTGGTTCCACCTTGGGGCTAATGCCTGCCTACAGATGAGCTATGCCATTGAGCGCTCGGCAGAGGTGTGTCACGAGCACGTGAGCAACAACTTCAACCCAATGCCTGCACAGTATCGTGAAGAATTCCTACCCGTGCGTGATGAAGTGATCGATTACATCGGTCAAGTGCATCTCCTGATCTCGAGTGAAAAGATGGAAGATGCCAAGAAAGCTAAAGCAATGGGTAAGGAGCTTAGAAATAAAGTCAAGGAGATGCGTAAAACTCAAATGAAACGTACGCATAAGAGTGATAAGGAAAATCTGAAAGTTTCGCTTGTGTATATGAACATTCTCCAAGAAACGAATGAGATCCTCAATAACCTACGCCACCTAGTTAGCTATAGCCAACAGCTACTAGAGAGCAAGGACGAACTATAAGCTCATACATAGCACTAAGATTGATAGAGCCCCGGCCGCAGACTATGACTTGCGGCCGGGGTTCTATTTGTGTTTATATTCGGCGGTGTACACTATCTGACTAAACAACTGCCACCTTAGGCTGGCTCATAGGCCTAACCCAGTAGCTAGCGGCATCTATTTTCTATATCCTTCTGTCTTATTAAAAATATTTACCTAGTATTAGGTATTTGATTGGTATTCGGTTGTTTTTCTTGTTTGTACCTTATATCTTTGTTTCATTCATCAAAACATTTATTATATATGAAGAATCTAAATTACTGTCTAGCCCTCATTCTATCTCTATGCCTGCTATTGCCTAGGGTAGAAGCGTTTGCCCACCCCGGGCATGGGGCTAATGTCGTGGGAACGGTGATTAATGCCAAGACAAAGGAGGCACTACCGTACGCACAGGTCGTGATCAAAGGCACGACCAAGGGTACTACCACCGATGCGGCTGGGTCATTCCAAATCAAAGATCTCCCTGCTGGAGCTTATGTACTAGAGGCTAGGCTAGTCGGCTATGCCTCGGTGGAGGAGCGTATCGTCCTCAAAGAGGGGCAGACACGCCATATAGACCTCTATATGGTAGAGCAGAGTATTGATCTAGATGGAGTCGTGGTATCCGCTAATAGACAAACGACACTGCGTAAGATGGCGCCAAGTCTAGTGACGGTGCTCTCAGGCGATATGTTTGTCAAGACCAACTCCGACAATCTTAGCCAAGGTCTTAGATTTCAACCCGGGCTACGTGTAGAGGACAATTGCCAGAACTGTGGCTTCAATCAGGTACGCATCAATGGTCTACAAGGAGCCTACTCGCAGGTCTTGATCGATAGTAGACCTGTTTTCAGCGCACTGGCTGCAGTCTATGGGCTTGAGCAGATACCAGCCTCTATGGTTGAACGAGTGGAGGTAATCAGAGGCGGTGGCTCGGCACTCTTTGGTTCCAATGCCGTAGGAGGTGTGATCAACGTGATCACCCGTGAGCCACTGCGCAATTCAGCTAGTCTATCCCATAGCTATACGGCTATCGGCAATCAGGCTGGTAGTTTATCCTCGCTACAGTCTACGACTAGTTTCAATGGATCACTCGTTACTGACGACAGAGATGCAGCGGTAATGATCTTTGGGCAGCATAGTGCTCGCCCCGGACATGACTACAATGCCGATGCCTTCAGTGAGTTGCCAGAGTTGAAAAACCGTTCATTGGGCTTCCGTGCATACTACAAGACGGGGCTATATGGTAAGCTAACGGCCGAATATCGCTCTATGCACGAATACCGTAGAGGTGGCGATCGACTCGAGGAGGCTCCATTCCACGCCAATATCGCAGAGTACCTACAGCACTACATCAATGGCGGTAGTCTTCGTTTCGATCAAGGCAGTGCCAGCGGCCGCCACTCTATGAGCCTCTATGCCTCTGCCCAAGAGGTGCTACGCAAGAGCTACTATGGTGGAGGGGATAGACCCGATGAGCTCATCAAGCGTATCAAGGATCCCAATGACAAGGACGCCGAGGGCGAAGTCCTCAATTCGCTTACCGCCTATGGTGTATCCAAGGGTTGGGACGCACAGGCAGGGGGGCTCTACATACACAAATTCCCTGTTGGGCTCGACCTTACTGCTGGGCTAGAGGGCACCTTCAGCAAGCTCAATGACAAGAGCGGATTTCGCCCCGCCAACATTGATCAGCATGTACAGACTTGGTCACAGTTCGATCAGCTCGAGTACAAGAGCGATAAATGGAACTTCCTGCTCGGTGGACGCTTCGACTACGTACGCCTGACCCAGAATGGAAAAAAGACCATTGAGCCTCTGCTTATTTTTAGCCCTCGTGCCAATATGCGTTTCAATCCGATCAAGGATCTTAGTCTTCGCCTCTCGTATAGCGAGGGCTTCAGAGCACCACAGTTCTTCGACGAAGAGATGCACGTAGAGTTGGCAGGTGGTGAGCCTATAGCACGTGTACTAGCCGACAACCTCAAGGAGGAGCGTTCGCGTAGCTTCAGTGCTTCGGCTGACTGGTATGGTTCGCTTGGTGGCAATTGGCAGTACAACCTGATGGTTGAGGGCTTTGCTACATTCCTACGCAACCAGTTTGTGGAGTCACCCATTCAGCAGGAAAAAGATGGCATCAAGCAGCGCATCATCGTCAATAGTACCTCGGGCGTATCCAAGGTGTATGGAGCTAATATCGAGGGTAAGATTGCGCATGGACGCCTATGGGAGCTACAAGCAGGGCTAACCCTGCAGCGTAGCCGATATGGAGAAACGAAGACGCTCATCGACGAGGATAAAGACAAGGGGCAGGCTGAGATCTCTACCGACGACTACGAACGCACGCCCAATGTCTACGGCTATTTTACTTCAACTCTCCGTCCACTTAAGCGTCTGAGCTTTATTCTCTCGGGGACTTATACTGGTAGTATGTTGGTGCCTCACGAAGCTTACGAAGGAATGCCAGAGGGAGCTCAGCCCGATGCTAGAGGGCATTTTAGCCTAGTTAAGGACGGTGTGCATTATAGCGGTGTTGCCGAGGGGTATGCTTATCTAGCCAAGTCTAAGCCTTTCTTTGACCTTGACCTCAAGCTCAACTATGAGCTACCACTAAGCTCTACCGTAACGCTCGATCTAAGTGCTGGGGTGCAGAATATCTTCGATGCTTATCAGCAAGATGCAGATAAGGGGCCGGGACGTGCCTCTACCTATGTGTATGGCCCTATGTTGCCACGCAGGGTGTATGCGTCTGTAGCCTTCAGATTGTAAATAATGAGTTGTTTTTGGATAAAGAGTAACTAAACCTTCAAAAGATGCTATATAACATATTTATTTGCTTGCAGGAATAAACAAGATGTTTGACCTTTGCAATCGAATACATATCATCTTTTTCGTCTTAGTTATTGATTTTACACTTTAGAAAGGGGGGGCCTTGGGGAAAGGGCCTCCCTTTCGCTTTTTTATATGTCTAAATATCTGTCTTCTTATCTACTAACTTGGCGTATAGGTGGGGGCAGGGCACAATGCAATTGCCCAATCTATGATATAGCCACGTGCTTATGAGGCAGAGATGCATTTAAGCATTTCTACTACATTTATGTTAATCTATGTAAACGTTTAGGCTCAGAATCCCAAAGGGTGGGGGAATAATATTGTGCGAACCATAAGGCCTTCGGCAAAATTGAAGGACTGATTTTAGCCGATTGTAGGACTAACTTGCTGTGATGTGTCCATCAATCCTAGAAAATTGGAGACCATTGCTCCACGGCGATATAGAAATTGACCTTCTTGCGTATTTCGGGGGTGAATTTAATCTTCCTCTTTCGGAAGCTACCTGCTTCGACAGC
>NZ_JRAR01000048.1:0-2467 GCF_000768935.1 Porphyromonas sp. COT-290 OH860
AACATCAAAGCTATGAACGATTTTTGACAGGTGGCGGGCTAGCCCGCCACCTGTCGTTCTTATAACCATAGTGTTGCGTTAGAAAATGGAAAGTACAATATCCCATAGAGCACCAAGGCAAGACATTGCGCTGTATATTAATGGTAAATACGCACCCTCCCAAAACTACTTGCGACATTTGATACCTCTCTTAGCATCTTACATTTTACACACTTTGACGTACCTAAAAGGGGCTGCGGACAAATTCAAATTTATCCACAGCCCCTAGGATACTTGTGACGTATCTCAAATCTCTAGTTAGAGTTGAGGCGTATCTGCCCAGCCGTAGTCGAGCGTAGAGGCACGACATCAGCCTTGGGTTTTACACTCCCGCCTGCTGGCTCTGGCAACGTCTTGACCGGAGCTAGCACAGGCTCACCCCATTTGTCATCGCCATTTTTACCTATGGCCACTAGATAATACTCCGTGTTAGCTAGGAGGTCACGCCACTCACCTACATCGGTCGTAGTAGAGATTGGGAAGTTGATAGAGTTGGGCTGGTCCTTGAGAAACTGAACAAACCCGGCAGGGTCCTCGTCATACTTAGCCTTCTCAACCAGCATAAAGCGGAAGACACTGGTATTCTCGTCTGGGTCTGCCTGTGCTTTGATCTTATCGTGGGTTACCTCTAGGATTGTGATTTTTGGCTTAGAGGGCTTGCTCGTACCTTTCTTTAGGGTCATAACGTCAAAGACATGCAGATCGGAGGGCTGTCCCGCCTCATCTAATAGTACCACATAGACCCCATGCAGTGTATTCGGGATTAGCTGGTTGTAGCTGAGAGATACATTCCCTGTATGTGGCTTCCTTGTTCTAAAGTCTGTACCAAAGGCCTTGATATACTCTTCTAGATTGGGGAACTCGCCAAAAGGAGTTTGCTTATAAGCCTCTTTCATACTTTCCTTTTCACCACCAAGGAAATAGTATCCCTTGACATCTTTGTTGGGTTTGAGTGTTACTTTGAAGCTACTATGAGTCACGTCTGTAAACTCCGCCTCTATACTGGGAGAACCAACCAGAGGGAAATCTGGAATACTAAACGTATAACGTGTTAGTGGCCCAACCGTAGACTGCTCATCTTCTCCATAAGCATAGACCGTATAAGTCGTTTTGCGTGTCAGCCCCTGCAAGTTGCCAGTGAAAGCGCCAAAGCGGATTGGCTCTTGTACATCTTCCTTTAGACGCATGATCAGCATTTCGTCTGGCGCATTCTTGACCTTCCACTCCTCGATTACCTTCATTTTCCAGCTCTGGACATCCTTTTGGGGGAGAACGCTGATATCCCCTTTATCCCTTTCCTTATAGTCGAAAGTGATCTTGAAGCCCATATCGTACACCCTATTGCTGAATGTGATGGAGTCGATCTTATCGACAAAGTAACCTTGTGTCACAGGCCTATACCCCTCTGCAATAGGCTTGAAGTGTAGGGTCATCTTATGCTTCTTATTGTCCTGTGCATGGAGCATAGTCAAGCAGCCAAAGCCAAGTAGTAGGACGGATAGGAATAGAGTTAGCTTCTTCATAATTTCTTGAATTTAAGTGTACGATTATTGATACGGATCAGATAAACTCCAGAGGCCAAGCCAGCCGTAGAGATCCACTCTCCATTGCGATAATAAGAGGTCTGATGTACAAGTCCGCCATCTAGACCGAATACCAACAAGGGGAAACCTTCTTCCTCCGGAAGCCCCAAGATAGCCACCCCTTGGTCGGAGCTAGCTATACGCAAATCCTTTTGATCTAGGATAGACTCAATGCCGACATTGTTTTTCGTTTCAAAAACAATCTTGGCGACAGATGTTAGGGGATTGCTGACGGACTTCTCGTTGTGTAAAAGAATCGTCATATTACCATCCTCAAACGAAATACGCCTAATCTCATGCAAAGCTACATTCACTGGCTCTCCACCTCTGTGGCTGTATAGCTTCAATTTGTCTACAAAAGGCGTATCTCCCTCGCCGTGGAGTGTAGGCGCCAGAAGCGTCGCTACCAATGTGGTAAGAAGATACTTTTTCATGCTAAAAAATTAAAAAATCATGTAGGGTAGAAACTAGATAAGCTCAAGTCTAAGCGAGATTGTGCCCACTCGGAGCTCATAAAGGATCATTTATCTACGCCATTTGACCTGCGCAGCCTCCCGCCGTGTGATGCGAGAGGGAAGAGTAAGGATAAGCACCGAGGTCTTCTACCGAGATTGGAGCAACATAGACTTATCTCTAGAGTTATCGGCTCCTCGGAGGACAGTGGGACAAGCGTAAACCGCTAGATTAACTCTGGTGTATGTGCCTATTTGTTCTTTTGCATTCGCTAAGCGCAAATATAACAAAAAGAGACTATTGCGCAATGCGCCGCTCAAAGTTTCTTGTATCTTTCTCGATGTTTTTTGAGTGTTTGAGCGGCTTTGGGAGCCTTGAATACTATCCCCCTA
>NZ_JRAR01000049.1:0-59752 GCF_000768935.1 Porphyromonas sp. COT-290 OH860
TGTGCTTGAAGGTGTCAAATAACCGTAAAATCCCCATCCCTGAGGGAAATTTCCCTCAGGGATGGGGATAGGGGGATAGTATTCAAGGCTCCCAAAGCGGCTCAAACACTCAAAAAACATCGAGAAAGATACAAGAAACTTTGAGCGGCGCATTGCGCAATAGTCTCTTCTGAGAAAATGATGGGAAGATCTTTGGCGATCGGTGGACTAATCTGCCAAGATGTGTCCACTAATCTCGGCGGATTGATGGGAAGAAATACCTCGAAATGTGCCACCGACCTATAAAAAATCGTATTTCTTGTTTGTATATGGCTGATATATAGCCTAGTGTAAATATCTCGTTTAGGCCCCTATTTTAGGGTAACTGCTATTAAGGTGCCAGAGCGAGGTCGGACGCCGTGTAGAGCCTCCTAGAGGCCAAATACGAGGTCTGAGTTTTTGCTTGCATTCGGCTGATACAAGCGCTCAATTGCTTCAATTGTCTAAATGGTTGTGAAAATGTGTGAATGGCAGACGCGCTAGATAAGTGCATAGTTGGATAACCTCGATTTGTGGTGGTCATTAATTGGGGATTGTCCGGATCCTTATTTAATGTACAGAGCAACCCAAGCTGAACTTAGTGAAGTCGCTCATGGTGCTAGACTTCACTTTTTCTTGTGATGTATTGTTGTTGGCAAAAACTTTAGTATTTTTGTGCTGATGTAGTCTTGAAGTTAAACAAACAAATAATATAGGAATAGTTATGGAAATCAAGAAATCACCTCAAGCAGACCTTGAGAAAAGCAAGGGCTTATCCCTCTTGCTCGGTCTGGTAGTGGCGCTATCGTTGCTCTTCGTTACCCTTGAGTGGCGCTCGTCTATCGCTAAGGCTATTGATACGGCAGTACTAAGCCTAGCCGATCTTGATGATGCCCTCATCGTACAAGACGAACAGCAAGAGGAACAACCAGAGCCAGAGCCAGAGCCCGAACAGCAAATCGAGGCTCAGCTACCTGAGGAGTTTACTACAGTAGACAACGAGAAGGAAGTTGCCAAGGTAGCTTTCGTATCGGCTGACGAGGCTAAGCCAACGCCTCCTCCTGTAGTCGTAGCTGCTCCTGTAGAGGAAGAAGATGCCAACCAAATCTTCGAGATCGTAGAAGAGAGCACTGAGTTCCCCGGCGGTCAGGCAGCTCTGATGAAGTACCTAAGCAACAACGTGCGCTACCCCGAGATCGCTCAGGAGAACGGTATCCAAGGTCGTGTGATCGTGGGCTTCGTGATCGAGCGTGACGGTAGGCCATCTCAGGTAGAGGTGCTACGTGGTGTAGACCCTGCTCTAGATAAGGAAGCCGTGCGTGTGGTATCTGGTATGCCAGCTTGGAAGCCCGGTAAGCAGCGTGGTAAGCCTGTGCGTCAGCGCTTCAGACTGCCAGTTGTATTCCGCTTACAATAAGCTGTCTTAGATTAGAAAAGAGCTTTTCATATTGTGAATATTTTATTTATGGTAAACCGTGGCCCCCTATTCAGAGCGGTCACGGTTTATTGCGTTATAGACTATGCCTACACTACGTACATCATCGGAGCTGCTCGTACAGATTGAGCAGGCGCTCCATGCACAAGGCTACGCCACGTGTATCCCCGAGGAGCTTTATGCCCCCATTCACTATACCCTAGAGCTTGGCGGTAAGCGTGTGCGTCCGTTGCTCTGCTTGCTCTCGGCTCAGCTCTTCTCTGCCGACATTCGTCCTGCCCTGCCGATGGCTGTGGCACTAGAGGTCTTCCACAACTTTACGCTGCTACATGATGATCTGATGGATCGCTCGCCGCTCAGACGTGGTCAGCCTACTGTCTATCGCAAGTGGGACGAGAACACGGCTGTCCTCTCGGGCGATGTGATGAGTATCGAGGCGTACAGAGCGCTGGAGGGTATCGCCTCGGCAGAGCTACTCTATCGTGTCTTCCCGATCTTTAATCAGATGGCGGTAGATATTTGCCGTGGTCAGCAGTACGATATGCTCTTTGAGTGTCGTGAAGATGTGTCTACGGACGAGTATCTAGAGATGATTCGCCTCAAGACGGCCGTTCTGCTCGGGGCGTCTATGCGGTTGGGTGCTCTAGCTAGTGGTGCCAGTGCGGAGGACGCAGAGCGACTAGACGAAGTAGGGCAGAAGCTGGGGCTTGCTTTCCAGATACAGGACGACTATCTCGATGTCTATGGCGATGAGGCGACCTTCGGTAAGCCTATCGGAGGTGACATCATGAATGCCAAGAAGACGCTTATGCTCCTCTATACTCGCGAGCAACTTGAGGCGAGAGATTTGGTTGAGCTAGATCGTTTGATGACGCTCGGGCAGGAGCATCGCCGAGAGCGGATACAAGGTGTTACAGCTCTCTACGATAAGGCGGGTACACCTGTGTATGCCCGTGCCCAGATTACCCGACTGACTCAAGAGGCGCTCGGCATTCTCGGGGCTCTATCTCTGGAGCCAGAGCGTACGGCTCCGCTTGTGGAGCTATTCGATTCGCTTGCTAGTCGCATGAGCTAAGATGAGGCTGATAGATTCGCATACGCATATATACGCCGAGGAGTTCGACGAGGATATTGATGAGGTGCTAGCTCGAGCTGTAGCCTCGGGGGTGGAGCGTATGGTACTGCCCAATGTAGATAGAGAGAGCTATCCTCGTATGATGGCGCTCGTCGAGCGTTACCCAAAAGTGCTTTATCCCTCTGCGGGGTTGCATCCGACCTCTGTGGGAGCAGACTATCGTGAGCAGCTCGATTTCGTTGCCGAGGCTCTTGCCCATGTGCGCTTTGTCGCTGTTGGGGAGATAGGGCTAGACTACTACTGGGATACGACCTACAAGGTACAGCAGGCAGAGGCTTTCTCTGAGCAGATTGCCCTAGCACATCGGTACGGCCTACCTATTATTATACACACGCGCGAGGCATTCGCCGATACGTTCGACCTGCTACGCCGTGCAGGTAGGAATACAACTCGTGGCGTCTTCCACAGCTTTACGGGCAGTGAGGCGGAGCTGGAGGAGGCACTCGGCTTCGAGGACTTCATGATTGGGCTCAATGGGGTGGTAACCTTCAAGAATAGTCAGCTCAAGACCTACGTGCAGCGGATCCCTCTAGAGCGTTTACTCATAGAAACCGATGCCCCATACTTGAGTCCTATGCCTAAGCGAGGCAGACGCAATGAGCCTGCGCACTTGGTGCATACCCTAGAGTTCCTCGCTGGGATCTACGGATGCTCGGCGGACGAACTGGGAGAAGTCACCTCTCAGAATGCAGAGCGCCTGTTTGGGCTGACTTAGTTGCTTGATAAGTGTAGAGAGATGATGCGCCAAGCGATACGAGATTATTTGCGCTACTTGGAGCAGGAGGTCAATGCTGCCCGACGTACCCGAGAGAGCTATGCTGCCGATCT
Source organism: Porphyromonas sp. COT-290 OH860 (assembly GCF_000768935.1). Lineage (NCBI taxonomy): Bacteria > Pseudomonadati > Bacteroidota > Bacteroidia > Bacteroidales > Porphyromonadaceae > Porphyromonas > Porphyromonas sp. COT-290 OH860. The sequence goes on from NZ_JRAR01000049.1 coordinate 3,417, forward strand.
AGAGGCCTATGCCCTCTACTGCGAGCAGCGACTTGGGGAGTTGGTTGCCCCTAGTGGGGCCGATACGGACTTGATAAGAGGTTGGCTCTCGGCACAAATGGACTCGGGCCTCAAGGCTAGCTCCGTAGCACGTAGGCTCTCTGCGGTCAAGAGTTTCTACCGCTATCTGCTCAAGCATGGCGACATCGACCGCCACCCAGCGCAGTATCTCAGACCGCCTCGTGCAGAGCGTCCTCTGCCAGTCTATGTGCCAACGGCCGAGATCGAGCGGCTACTTGAGGAGCAGGAAGAGGAGAGTCTGCCAGAGCTACTCGCACGTACGCTTATCGCCACACTCTATGAGTGCGGGCTCAGGCGTTCGGAGCTGGCGGGGCTCAAAGATGCCGATGTGGACCTACGAGGGCAGACGCTCAAGGTGCTCGGCAAGGGAGGCAAGGAGCGGATCATTCCTTTTGGCAACAATTTGGCTGAACTGCTGATTCAGTGGCGAGAGAAACGTAACGAAACGTTTGGCAATACCGATACTTTTTTCGTATCTTTGAGAGGTAAAGCTATGACGGGCGAAGCGGTCTACCGCATTGTACATCGAGTCCTCGAGAGCGTTCCTAACCTCTCACGGCGAGGGGCGCACGCCCTTAGGCACTCATTCGCTACCGATATGCTCAACTCTGGAGCTGATCTCTTGGCCATCAAGGAGCTTATGGGGCACAGCTCGGTCACGACGACAGTGCAGTACACGCATACGACCTTCAAACAGCTGCAACAGATGTATAACGCTCACCCAAGAGCAAAAAAAGAAAAATGACTATGGATATCAGGATTCAGGCTTTGCACTTCGAAGCCACCGCTCAGCTCAAGGAGTTCATCCAGAAGAAACTAGAGAAGCTTAACCGTTTCGCCGACGAAATTCAAGCGGCAGAGGTGATTCTCAAGGTCATTAAACCAGAAGTTTCGCTTAACAAAGAAGCCTCTGTCAAACTCATCATCGCAGGCGCCGATCTATTTGCGGATAAGACTGCCGACACATTTGAGGAGGCTATAGATATATCTATTGATGCACTCAAGCGACAGCTGGAGAAGCGCAAAGAGTCACGCAAGTAGAGGTAATTCGTCACTCTCTGCGATAGACAAGATGTGATACCTCAATCCCCACCCTAGGCTCGTAGCCATAGGGTGGGGATTGCTTTTGGGATATTTGCTCATCGTGGTGAAATATTGTTACTTTGTAGTATTATACGATATCTGTAACTATAGCGTTGTATGAAGCAATATAATAGAGTGCTGCTCAAGCTCAGCGGAGAATCTCTTATGGGAGCTAAGCAGCACGGTATTGATACGGGGCGTCTGTCCGATTATGCCCACGATATCAAGACTGCGTGCCAGATGGGTATTCAGGTGGCTATCGTCATTGGTGGCGGGAATATCTTCAGGGGTCTGAGCGGAGCCACACAAGGCTTCGACCGTGTTAAGGGCGATCAGATGGGTATGCTTGCGACCGTAATCAATAGCCTTGCCCTATCCTCTGCGCTCTCAGCCGTTGGCGTGAAGAACCGCGTGATGACGGCCATTCGCATGGAGCCTATTGGTGAGCTATATACCAAGTGGCGTGCGATCGAGGCCATGGAGGCTGGGCAGGTGGTTATCCTTTCGGCTGGTACGGGTAACCCATTCTTCACGACCGATACCGGTTCGTCGCTCAGAGGCATCGAGCTGGAGGCTGATGTGATGCTCAAGGGAACACGTGTGGACGGTATCTATACAGCAGACCCCGAGAAAGATCCAGCGGCAACCAAGTTCGACCGCATCAGCTATCAGGAGATCTATCGCCGAGGCCTCAAGATTATGGATTTGACGGCTACGACGATGTGTATGGAGAACAACCTCCCCATTGTAGTCTTCGATATGGATACGCCCGGCAACCTCATCAAAGTGCTCAGCGGCGAGAATATCGGCACCTACGTGAGCAACGAATAAATAGTTCGCTGGAGTAGGATTAGAATATAAAAGAGTAGAAGATAAACCCTAGAATAATAAAGCAATGAGCGACTTAAAAAACATGATAGCCCAAGCGGGCGAAAGTATGAGCAAGGCTGTAGATCACCTCGAGGAGCTACTAGGACGAGTGCGTGCCGGCAAGGCCAATCCTAAGATCCTAGATGGCATCATGGTAGAGTACTACGGAAGTCTTGTGCCCCTCAATCAGGTTGGTTCGGTGACAATCCCAGACGCCAAGAGTATCGTGATCACTCCATGGGAGAAGACGATCATTCGCGACATCGAGCGTGCGATCATTAACTCTCCTCTCGGCATTACGCCCGAGAATAATGGCGAGCTGATCCGTCTCGGCATTCCACCGCTGACCGAAGATCGTCGCCGTGAGCTGGTCAAGCAGGTTAAGTCGGACGCTGAGGAAGCGAAGATCCGAGTGCGCAACGTACGTCGCGATACCAACGACGCCGTCAAGAAGAGCATCAAGACAGACAATACGCCCGAGGACGTAGCCAAGGACGCCGAGGCAGAAGTGCAGAAGCTCCACGATAAGTATATTAAGCGTATTGACGAGCTTTTCGGCGAGAAGGAAAAGGAAATCATGACGGTCTAGAGTCCGTACAGCTATCGTAATGCAAGAAGTACAGGGTCTGGTTATTCGCAACACAGGCAGCCACTATCTCGTGCTCTGCGACGATGGTGTCGAGCGAGCTTGTTTGGCCAAGGGCAATCTGCGCCTTAGGGGCATTCGCTCGACCAACCCAATCGTTGTGGGCGATCGTGTAGAGGTTAAGCTAACTCCAGAGGGCGGAGGCGAGGCTCACTTCATCAAAGAAATACTGCCCCGACGCAACTACATATTGCGTCGGGCTGCCAATCTATCTAAACAGTCGCATATCCTTGCAGCTAATATAGATGCTTCGTTTCTGGTCTGTACGCTGGTTGCACCAGAGACCAGTACTACGTTTATCGATCGCTTCCTCGCCAATGCCGAAGCATATCGAGTACCCACGCAACTTGTCTTCAACAAAACCGACCTCCTCAACGAAGAAGGCCAAGCCTATCTTGCAGAGCTTATCGCTCTCTACACGGGTATTGGCTACATTTGTCATAGAGTCTCGGCCATCACGGGCGAGGGGCTCGAGACTCTGAGTGCGCAGATGCAGGACAAGATCACGCTCTTTAGTGGGCACTCGGGTGTGGGCAAAAGTACGCTCATCAATGCTTTGATTCCCGGTGTAGACTTACGTACGGGCGATATTTCCCAAGCGCATTACACGGGAATGCACACCACAACATTCTCCCAGATGATCCCTCTGCCCACGAGTAAGGGCTATCTGATCGACACTCCGGGTATCAAAGGCTTCGGACTGCTCGATATGCAGGACGAAGAAGTGTCACACTACTTCCCCGAGATCTTTGCCCTCCAGCCCCAATGTCGCTTCGGCAACTGCACACATACCCACGAACCAGCCTGTGCCGTGCGTGAGGCGCTAGAGGACGGGCGCATCGCCGAGAGCAGATACATCAGCTATCTGAGCATTCTTGAAGACAAGGACGAAGAGAAGTATCGCCCCGAATACTAAAGCCTATGGGATCCCTCTGCCGAATACTCCAAATCTTGAGCTTTCTTCTCCTGCTCTCTGGGGTAAGTTGTGCAGAAGCCTCAAGTACTTCTGTTCAGTCGGCGGATACAATAGCTCCAGTTAGGCCAGAGGTTTATCGCCTTGTTTTCGCTGGGGATATCATGGTGCACGGCCCGCAGATCAAGGCAGCTCGCACGGCGGAAGGTATGTATGACTTTACTTCGTCCTTCGATTCGCTCGCCTCTCGTATCAGTTCGGCCGATCTAGCCTTTGGCAACTTAGAAACGACCTTCGGTGGCAAGCCTTACACTGGCTATCCAATGTTTTCTACGCCCGATGCTATGGGCACGGCTCTGCGAGAAGCTGGCTTCGATGTCCTGACGACCAGCAACAATCACTCGGCCGACCGCTCTGCGCTTGGTATTACACGCACCCTTGATGTACTAGATAGCCTAGGCATTGCTCACACGGGTAGCTACCGAAGTGTGGACGAACGTAAGCGCACAGTACCTCTGATGCTAGAGCTTGGGAGCTTGCGTCTAGCCGTACTGGCCTATACCTATGGGACGAATGGCCTCACAGTGCCAGAGCCAACTCTGGTAGATGGTATTGATACGCTCCTAATGGCTCAGGACATCGCTCGGGCCGATTCGCTTGGAGCGAACTACAAGATCGTCCAGATACATTGGGGGGTAGAGTACGAACGAGCGCCCAATAGAGAGCAGCGTGCCCTTGCTCGATGGCTTCACGGCCAAGGAGTGGACGCAATCGTTGGGAGTCACCCGCACGTCGTACAGCAGAGCGAATGGATTGAGCCAGACAGCCTAGAGAGTAGGAAGAGCTTTGTGATTTATTCGTTGGGCAACTTTGTTAGCAATCAGCGCAAACCAGCTGCCACACGTGGTGGCATGCTACTCTCCCTAACCCTTAGTCGAGCCAATCCGACCGCTGATATTGTCACACAGCCTAGCTATCAATACGTTTTTGTCAATAAGCTTCGCCCAGATGGGCGAGCGGTCTATCGCTTACTCCCTGTAGATTTACCGAAGGCTCAAGTTCCCGTGCCATTGCCTCGGGCAGAGCAGGTCGATTTGCAGGATTTTTGTTCCTATTATAGCGCCATTCCTATGGTGCATTAACCCTCTAAATAGTCTTGATTTTATGAGCAATAAGTTCATCTCCGCCCTCCTACTTGCCCTAGGACTCTACTCTTGCGGTACGGTGCCCGTGACGGGGAGGCGTACCCTCAATCTAGTTTCGGACAACGAGATCTTATCCTCAAGCGTATCTCAGTATCGCTCGTTTATCCAGCAAGCCCCTCTTAGCACGAATATGACGACCAATAGCCGAGTGAAAGAGGTTGGTACACGCATCATCAATGCGACGATGCAGTACCTCAAGGAGCAGAGGTTCGACGATCTTGCTCGTCAGATGTCTTGGGAGCTCAACGTCGTGAATAGCCAATCGGTCAATGCTTTCTGTATGCCCGGTGGTAAGATTGTCGTCTATACTGGGCTACTTAATCTTATCGGTTCTGGTGCTGGCTCCGATGCTCAGCTTGCTGCCGTTATCGGTCACGAGGTCGCACACGCTTTGGCTAAGCATGCAAATGAGCGCATCAGCAACCAAATGCTACTGCAGATGGGTGGCGACATTCTCGGTAGTGCTGTGAGTGATAAGTCCGCTCTGATGCGCATGGTTATCGGTCAGGCTTATGGTCTTGGGACGAATATGTTCGTTGCTCTACCTTTTGGCCGTAAGCAGGAGCTAGAGGCCGATAAAATTGGTCTAGTGCTTATGGCTATGGCTGGCTACGACCCCAACGAGGCAGTTAATCTGTGGCGCAAAATGGGTGCAGGGAGCAAGGGCGGTATGGAATTTCTCTCCACACACCCCTCCGACGAAACACGTATCCGTGAGATCCAAACCTATATGCCTCATGCGCTCAAGCACTACAAGCCCAAGAGCTCTGGTGTGACCTATACCCCAGTGACGAAGAAGAAAACCCATTCAACTCGAAAAAAATAATAGATCTTATGAAGAAAGTTATTTCTACCTCAGCAGCACCTGCTGCTATCGGCCCTTACAGCCAAGCTGTTCTTGTAGATAAGACGCTCTACGCCTCAGGTCAGCTAGGGATTGACCCCAAGACGGGCGAATTTGCAGACGGTATTACGGCTCAGACCGAGCAGGCTTTCCGCAATGTACATGCCATACTCGCCGAAGCTGGTATGACGATCAACGATGTGGTTAAGACCACTGTCTTCCTAGCCGATATGGGCGACTTCGCAGCGATGAACGAGGTGTATGCTCGTCAGTTCGAGGGCACTTTCCCTGCACGCTCTGCCGTAGCCGTCCGCACGCTACCCAAGAACGGTCTAGTAGAGATCGAGGTACTTGCTATCAAGGGCTAACTGTCCCAAACTGAAACTTCAAACACAAGAGAGGGGGCTGTGGCAAAGTTTATTTTTGCTACAGCCCCTTTTGGGTGTTTCAGAATGCGCAGACTGCAAGGCTCCGAGGCCGACGAGAGGGGGCATACCACCCTCTTACCTTCTACTTTTTGAGCTAGAGGCTCCCCCTACTGTAGAGCGCCCGAAGATCTGTATAGGCAGACACCTTGCTATTCGAGTATAAACATTTAGCTTAGGTGCTTCGTTATTATCAAACATATATTTAAGCAATAAATAAAATAACCGAATGAGTATTAAGACACTTGGAGGGAAGTCCCTCCTATTAGTATTTGCGCTAACGGCGATGAGTTGCTCCGGCAGCATGCCCCTAACACCTGCCCCAGAGTCTAAGCAGACCGAGGCGCCTACCCAGCCAAAGAAGGAGGAGCAGAAAGATGAGCCTAAGGACGAAAAGAAGGAAGAGAAAAAGGAGGAGCCCAAAGACCAAAAGAAAGACGATAGGCAAAAGGAGGATAAGAAAGAAGAGGGGCGCATCACCGATTTCGATAGTGCGCTCAAGTACGGAGCCATGCTCGTAGATGTACGTACGCCTAGAGAGTTTGCCGCTGGCAGTGTGCCTGGAGCTGTGAATATCCCTCTCAGCTCGATTAAGGATCGTCTTGAGGAGTTTAAGGGGAAGAAAGGAATCCTAGTCTTCTGTCGTAGTGGCAACCGTAGTGGTCAGGCCAAAGCTATACTTGATGAGGCTGGCATACCCAACGTAATCAATGGCGGTACTTGGCAAATGGTCAAGGCTGCTAAGGAAAGGCTCGGCTTGTAGGCTGTTTGTATATAGCACGATCGCCTCCTCGCCCTACAGTAAAGGTTCTTCTTTGCTAGGGCGAGGAGGCGTTTTTTGTATCGCGAGGTTAGGCTATCTGCACAATAGTATGTACAGGGGTGTGGTGCGCCGTAATGCATAGGCAGCTCTTACCTTTCTGCACCTTACCCCTCTCTTGTATATGGCTTGACGATAATTCTCGCTACTCCCTTGGCTTGAAGAGCAGGCGGAAAGCCTCCTCTACTGTACTTACCCCCACGAGGCGAATGCCCCACGAGCGGTTGCTCAGCTGTGCGAGGTTGGCTTGTGGTAGGATAATAGCCTTGAGCCCAATGCGCTCGGCCTCTAGAATGCGCTGCTCGGCACGACTCACGGGGCGCACCTCTCCCGATAGCCCGACCTCTCCCGTCAGGCAAACACCCTCGGGGAGGGCGATGTCTAGGCTCGAGGAGAGGACAGAAGTGATGATAGCCAGATCACTCGCTGGGTCGGCAATCTTGATGCCCCCGGCTATGTTGAGGAAGACGTCCTTCTGTATGAGCTTGAAGCCGGCTCGCTTCTCCAGTACAGCCAGTAGCATATTCATACGCTTCGTGTCGTAGCCCGTAGCAGAGCGCTGCGGTGTAGCATAGACGGCAGAGCTGACCAAGGCCTGCGTTTCTATAAGGAAAGGGCGGACGCCCTCCATCGCCACGGCAATAGCGATGCCACTCAGGTGCGCTCGATCACGGCTAATGAGATGCTCCGAGGGGTTCTCCACGGGGCGCAGCCCTGTCTGCTGCATCTCGTAGATGCCCAGCTCGTTGGTCGAGCCGAAGCGGTTCTTCTGTCCACGCAAGATGCGGTACATATAGTGCTTGTCGCCATCGAACTGCAAGACGACATCGACCGTGTGCTCTAGTATCTTGGGCCCTGCGACGCTCCCCTCCTTGTTGATGTGTCCGATGAGGATCACGGGTACACCCTCTGTCTTGCTGTACTTGAGCAGTAGGTTCGCACACTCGCGGATCTGCGAGATACTCCCGGGGCTACTCTCCGATAGCTCCGTCTGTATGGTCTGGATCGAGTCGATGACCACAAGGTCGGGCTTGACCTCTAGGGCTGTCGTGAGGATACGCTCGAGGTTTGTTTCTGTGTAGATTAGGCAGTCGGCCACACCAGTGCCAAGCCTATCGGCTCTCATCTTGAGCTGTGTTTGGCTTTCCTCGCCCGAAATGTAGAGCGTGCGCAAGGGTAGGCGCAGCACCGTCTGTAGAATCAGCGTACTCTTGCCGATGCCCGGTTCTCCTCCTAGTAGCACAAAGGCACCCGGTACCAAGCCACCGCCGAGCACTCGATTGAGCTCAGGGTCGAGCATGTCTTGGCGCACCTCAGCGTTTGCGGCAATATCGGAGAGGCGAACGGGCTTCACGGCCACGGTGCCTCCTAGTGCAGGGTGCCCTACTGACGGACGGTTGCTGCTGGTTGATACCTCCTCGGCTATGGTGTTCCACTCGCCACAGGCATGGCACTGTCCCTGCCACTTGGGGTAGACTGTGCCACAGCCTTGGCAGGCAAATACGATTTTTTGCTTAGCCATTAACTTGCATTAGATCGGCTTGCGCACCAAAGGCATCGTTGAGCAACGTAGCAGACCACCCATCTTGGCGATCTCTTGGTAGGGAACTGCCTCTACGGCGATACCCCAGTTCTGCTCTAGGTGCTGATTGAGGCGTGTGAAGGCTTGGTCGCTGATGACTCTGCTGGGCGATAGAGATACCAAGTTGGTGTTCATCATATAGGCCTCCTCACCAGTCACGGCGAATAGATTATCCTTGCCGAAGATCTCCTCTACTACCCCTACATACTTAGGCTCTAGAAATCCCTCACGGAAGATAAGTGCTCGCCCCTTGCCCACTGGCTGGAAGGCACAATCTAGGTGTAGGACACTCAGCCGTGGGTCGTGGTCGTGCTTGCGCAGCTCTAGGGGGACAACCTGCTTGGTTGGGAAACGCTCACGCAGGTAGTCGATAGCATATTGGTTGGTGCGTGCTGTCTTGTAGGTTGAGTAGTCGGGGCGTAGATAGCAGCCGACGAATAAAATATCATCGTAGAGTAGAATATCTCCGCCCTCGGTGTGCACACGCTCGGGGAGGCTCTCGATATGTGCCGAGGGGATACGCTCGAGGATATGCCCGATAGCCCCTGTTTCTTTCTCTCGGTCTGGGATCAGGTTGGACACGAAGAGGGTGTCATCGATGACGAAGGCCACATCACGGGCGAAAATCTGGTTGTAGTCCTCTACCAAATCGGGGCGCAGCACCTCGACGCCGTTGCGCTCAAGTACAGAGAGTACGGCATTCATCTCATGTATCACGTCCTGCTCTTGGGGGTAGACGCCTCGGCTAACTGCTTCGTAGCTCTTGGCATCGTAGGTTTGGTCGAGTGTAGGGTCTGGCCCGAGGCTATGGGGTAATCCTAGCACGACCACCTCTAGGCGGTCTGTTTCGTTGTGGACGCTGGGAATGATCTGTTTCATATTTCTTGGGATTGTATTAAGTCGAGCTGATTGATTTTTCTTAGTTGGTGCTGGGCGGATATGCAAGTATCGCCCCTTGCCTAGTGGGCTTGCTGGGGCGATACTCTATGATGAGTCTAGAGAATGTTGAGCGACTGCTCCTTGATTTGCTCTAGTTCGTCTTTCATCTTAACCACGATTTTCTGCATCTCGGCATTGTTACTTTTCGATCCAAGGGTGTTGATCTCTCGGCCGATTTCTTGGGCGATGAAGCCCAATGTCTTGCCTTGGGCCTCACCCTGCTCAATGACCTCGACGAAGTAACCGAGGTGGTGGCGTAGACGATCTTTCTCCTCGTTGATGTCGAGCTTCTCGATGTAGTAGATCATCTCTTGCTCTAGTCGGCCCTTGTCGTAGCTATCGGGGCTAATCTTTTGTAGAGCCTCGCTGATGCGCTGGCGAATGGCTTCGATGCGTTCGGCCTCGGGCTGATCCACCCCAGAGAGTAGGGTAGAGATGTTGTCGATGCGCTGGCGCAGAGCCCCCTCGAGCATAGTACCCTCTTGGCGACGGAAAGCTGTGACAGCCTCAAGTGCCTCACGAATAGCCCCAACGAGCACCTGCCACTCCTCCTCGGGTAGCTCCTCGAGCAGGCTACTCTCGTTGGGGAGAAGGACGCCCGGCAGACGCAGTAGGCTCTCGAAGGTCTGGAACTCTAGGGCCAACCCCTTGTAGACGGGGGAGAGTGCCTCGACATAGTATCTAAGTGCTTCCTCATTGATTTTCTGCACTCCCGAGAGTGCACCAGCTTCCTCCTCGATGCTGATGCTTAGCTCTACTTTGCCTCGTACGAGTGCCTCGGCCACAAGTCCACGGATCTCAATCTCTTTTTCTCGGTAGGGCTGAGCGATGCGTGTGGATATATCTAGTTGTTTGCTGTTGAGTGTCTTGACGAAGACGACGATGTTTTTATTGTTGTATCGAGCGATGGCCTTGCCCACGCCCGTCATTGATAAAATCATACTAATTCGGTTTGCTTACTTGTATCCCCAAAGTTACGCTTTTCTCTCCAAACCTACACAAGCTCTATGGCTTACTCTTCGCTAGGCTAGCACGGCTATTTCTCCTTTCTGCGGTAGGTTTGCAGGACTCGGTGCAGAGTGCGGGAGCAAGCTACAAGGCGTGTAGTACTCCGATCGGCCTTGCTATCTACAGTGAGTGCTAGCAAGCGAATGGCTCAATAGATCGGGTTCGGGCTCTAGAAGCTTAATGAATGACTACAAAGGGTATTGGGGGATTTATATTTTAGGTCAAGTTTCAGAATGTTGATGGGAACAGGTGTATAAGTGGTGGATAACTTGTGCAGACCTCGTATTTGCCATCTAGGAGGCTCTAGATTGAGCTCGACCTCGTTTTGGCACTTAGCCCCAGTCGAGTGAAAATAATTGCATCAAACGATGTGATTACAAACTGCTGTAAAATAGACTGATATGATGGTTTGGAGGGTCGTTTTATGTGCTTGTAGTGTATTTTGCAGGATTTCTTCCCATCAATCTTCTCCGATTGGTGGACACATCTCGGAGCATAAGTCCATCGATCCGAATAAATCTTCCCATTAATTTCTCCCAGACTTCCTGCTAGTCTTTGTAGGGTCACGGCCTTGTTCCGTCAAAAACCTTAGAAATCCTTTAATACTCCTTAACCAAAAATGCGAAGAATGAAACCCCAAATCAATCCGACCCAATGTGATGATGAGTGCTTGTGTCCACTGCTAGCAAAAGCCGAGTAGGGGAGCGATATGCGAGCCTTGAGGGGATTTTGGGGCGTAGTAAGGGTATTGAATGTGGCAAGGCGAGGTTATTGAATAGCGATTGTCAGCGCTACATCGCAAAGACTTTGGGCAGAGCGGAGATGGATAATGTCCGCCCTTTGGTGTACATTTGTATATCATCAAAATTTAGGAGTAGATATGACGACAATAGAACAACTATATAGCCTCTATCTAGAGCACCCAGCGATCTCTACCGATAGCCGAAGTATCACGCCCGACAGCATCTTCTTCGCTCTGCTAGGAGAGAGATTCGATGGCAACCAGTACGCCCTATCCGCCCTAGAGGCAGGGGCTGCCTATGCCGTCGTAGATGATGCCTCGCTCGTAGGGGAGCGGCTGCTCCATGTGCCTAATGTGCTGGAGGCTCTACAAGCTCTGGCGGCACATCATAGGCAGGCTCTAGCTACTCCCGTCATTGCGATTACTGGGACGAATGGCAAGACGACGACCAAAGAGCTCGCTGCTGCCGTACTCGCCAAGAGCTACAACCTGCTCTACACCGAGGGTAATCTAAACAACCATATCGGCGTACCGCTTACTCTGCTGCGCCTTACCTCTGAGCATCAGATCGCACTCATCGAGATGGGGGCGAGTAAGCCGGGCGACATTGCTGAGCTATGCGCCATTGCCCAACCCAACTACGGCCTTATTACTAATGTAGGGCTGGCGCATCTAGAGGGCTTCGGTTCGCTCCTCGGGGTCATCAAGACTAAGGGCGAGCTGTACGACTGGCTTAGGGCGCATGAGGGCAAGATATTCCTCAGAGAGGAGGACGCTACGCTTCGTGATCTAGGGCGTGGTATCCCTGCCGTTACCTATGGTCAGGGCGAGGAGGCAGTAGTTAGAGGTGTCTTGCCAGAGGACAATCGTGAGCTTTTCTTACACTTCACATGGTTTTGCCCCACGCTACAGATAGCCGAGTGCAAGCAGTCTACGAGGTTGGTGGGGGGCTACAATCTAGACAATGCTTTGGCCGCTATCGCCATGGGGCTCTACTTCGATGTGCCAGTAGAGGACATCTCCCAAGCCTTGGCAGACTATGCCCCAAGCAATAGCCGCAGTCAGCTCATTGAAACCGAGCACAACTGGCTCATCGCCGATGCCTACAATGCCAATCCCTCGAGTATGCACACCGCCCTGCGCAACCTTGTCAGCCTATCGGTCGATCGTCCTAGACTTTTGGTGCTTGGAGATATGAATGAGCTAGGGGTCGAGAGTGAGGCTGCCCACCACAAGTTGCGTCGGGAGGTAGAGGCACTGCTAGGCGAGCAAGACCAAGTACTCTACTGTGGCCCTAAGTGGCGCCAAGAGCTAGGAGAGGTCGCCAATAGCTTCCTAACGAGAGAGGAACTAGCGTACTGGCTAGAGCAACACCCCCCTAAGGGCTACTTGGTACTGGTCAAGGGCTCCAATGGGATAGGTCTAGGGCATATCCTCCACCTATTCTAGTGGACACTATGAATAAACTGACCCAACAGCAGCGGCTGGAGCAGGGACTTACACTAAGCCCCGCACAGATACAAGCCATCAAGATACTCGAGCTGACAACCCTCGAGCTAGAGATACGTATAGAGCGGGAGCTTGAGGAGAACCCAGCTCTCGAGGAGAGCTACGAGGCAGAGGGCCTATCCTCTGCCGACGACGAGGCCCGAGGCGAGGCGAGCGAGCAGGACTGGGAGCTAGGGGAGTATGCCAGCGAAGATGATATACCTGCCTATAAACTCAGAGAGCTACAAGAGCGGCAGGCTAAGCGAGAGGAGGTCCCTTTCTCTGCCTCTGCGCCATCGCTAGACGAGCTACTCATGGAGCAGCTTAGCTTGACCAAGCTCACCGAGCGAGAGCGAGAGCTTGCACGCTATATTATAGGCAATCTCTCGGCAGAGGGTTATCTCGATCGCTCGATCTATCAGCTACAAGACGATCTGCTCTTCAAGGTAGGTATTGAGGCGAGCGAATACGAGTTGAGGGAACTTATTAAACGTATTCAAGGGCTTGAGCCTGCTGGCATTGCAGCTCGCAACTTGCAGGAGTGTCTAATCCTACAACTAGAGCGTAGAGTGGGGGGGGCTCGCCTTGGTATAGCTCTAGCGCTGACGATCCTACGCCATCACTACGACGACTTCGTCAATAAGCGATTCGACAAGCTCTGCGTTTCGCTCGAGATTAGCCAAGATGAGCTCTCGGAGGTCTACGCTCTGGTGGCTAAACTCAACCCACGTCCGACCTCGGGGCTAGGGAGCGATGAGGAGAGTCGTATGATGCAGTACGCCCCCGACTTCATCGTTTCGGAGGTCGATGGTGAGCTTACCGTGGCGCTTGTACACGAGAGAGAGCTCACACCGCTTAGACTTAGCCCTACCTATGTGGCTATGCTCGAGGACGTCCAGCAGGGATCAGCCGACCGTAAGCGACGAGAAGCGATGACTTTCCTCAAGCATAAGGTAGAGCAAGCTCGTTGGTTCATAGACGCTGTGGCTCAGAGGCAACAGACGCTTAGACAGACTATGCTTGCCATTGTGGCGCACCAGCACGCATTCTTCCTCTCGGGTGAGCTGAGCGACTTGCGCCCCATGGTTCTGCGAGATATCGCCGAGGCCACAGGGCTAGACATTAGTACTATTAGCCGTGTGAGCAATAGCAAGAGTGTGCAGACGGATCACGGTGTCTATTCGCTCAAATTTTTCTTTGGCGAGGGCATTACCAACGATGAGGGGGAGGAGATCTCCACGCGACAGATCAAGCAGGCTCTGGAGCTCCTAATCTCGGAGGAAGACAAGCACAATCCCTATACAGATGCCGAGCTGGTTGATTTGCTTGCCAAGCAGGGTTACCCTCTGGCTAGGCGCACTGTGGCGAAGTATCGGGAGCAGTTGAAGCTACCAGTAGCTAGGTTGCGCCGTGAGCTGTAGTGGCTGTATTTTCTCTCACCTCGCTTGTGTATTTGGAAATTAGTATTACCTTTGCCGTCGGATTTAGGAAATTTTTCTTATCCGAATGTGATTGCCTCATGGTGTAATGGTAGCACAACAGATTCTGGTCCTGTTTGTTAAGGTTCGAGTCCTTATGAGGCAACTAAAGGGGAGCTAATTAGCTCCCCTTTTTATTTATGCTTGTTAAAGTCCCCCTTGACACTTTTTTGCATTCCTCCTCCCTCTGTTTTACTTGTATTCTAATGGGCCAACGCATTCGTGCCGTTTGCCGAGGGGGCTATCTGCTTGCTATATTGGGAGATTAGGATTACTTTTGTCATATTGTAAATTGTTTTAATTACCTCAATGGACATCAAGACTTATTTGACTTATTGGGCTGAGCGTTATCGCAGTGAGCTCCAAGATAATATCCTTAATTTCTGGCTCAAGCATGGGTTGGATCCTGTGCATGGTGGCATCTATACCTGCCTAGATAGAGATGGCAAGCTGATGGACGGCACCAAGAGTGTTTGGTTTCAGGGGCGCGCAGGATACATTTTTGCCAATGCCTACAACGAAATAGAGCCTAGAGCCGAATACCTAGAGGCAAGTAAGAGTTGTATAGACTTCCTCTTGCAGCACTGTTTCAACGCCGATGGTCGTATGTACTTCGAGGTAATGGCAGACGGTACACCCCTGCGCTTGCGTCGCTATGTCTTCAGCGAAACCTTCGCTATCATCGCTATGGCGGAGTATAGCATCGCCTCGGGCGATAGATCTTATGCAGAGCGTGCCCTAGCACTCTTCAAGCAGGTGCAGGGCTGGCTCGCTACACCCGGCGCACTGCCAGCTAAGTATGAGCCACACGTCAAGGGACGATCGCACTCGATCGTCATGATTATGCTCAATGTAGCGGCTCGTTTGCGCTCAGCTATTGCCGATCCTGCACTCGACAAGCAGATCGCCGACTCGATCTATGAGCTCAAAACATACTTCATGAAGCCCGAGTACAAGGCGCTTCTTGAGGGAGTAGGTGAGCATGGTGAGTTTATCGACACAATCAATGGCCGACTAATTAATCCCGGCCACTGCATCGAGACGGCATGGTTCCTGCTCGACGAAGTGAAATATCGTGGAGGCGATAAGGAGCTGCAGGATATGGCTCTTACGATTCTAGACTGGTCTTGGGACTGGGGCTGGGATCAGGAGTATGGCGGTATCATCAACTTCAGAGATTGCAAGGGCTTCCCCGCACAGGACTATTCGCAAGATATGAAGTTCTGGTGGCCACAGACCGAAGCAATCATCGCCACACTCTACGCCTATCAGCTTAGCGGAGATGAGAAGTATATGCAGATGCATCGCCAAATCAGCGATTGGACGTATGCTCATTTCCCAGACAACGAATTCGGAGAGTGGTATGGTTATCTGCATCGGGACGGCTCGGTAGCTCAACCTGCCAAGGGTAATATCTTCAAAGGTCCATTCCACATTCCCCGTATGATGATCAAGAGCTATCAGCTCTGCCAAGAGATGCTAGCAAAACTCTAAACAAAAAGCTTATGATTAAGCCAATCAAATTCGCCCTACTTACTGCGCTTCTGATCATCGCAGTAGGTGGGGCGAATGCCCAATCAGCCACACGCCTACAAACGCCACAGCTAGATGCCGACTACGCCAAGGGTGTATCTGGACACATCGCCGCCTCGCTCGCCGAAGACTATGTGGTGCTCGTAGGCGGATGTAACTTCCCCGATGCGCCAGCGGCCGAGGGGGGAGCGAAACGCTTCTATAGCCATGTCTACGCAACATGTGGGCTGCTCTCTGGGCAGGAGTGGGAGCGACTGGGTAATCTGCCCGAGCCATTGGCCTATGCCGCTGGACGCACCTATCTTGGGCGGCTCATCATCGCAGGCGGACAGACTACTGGTGGGCGAGAGCTAGCCTCTGTCTATGCCATCTCTGTGGACGAAGCTGGCAAATTGACCACCGAAACGTTGCCAAGTCTGCCACAGCCACGCAGTGCAATGGCTTCGGCGCTTATCCGCTCACGGCTCTATCTGATTGGCGGTAGCGTTGCGGGTCGTCTGTCCAATTCTGTGATTTCGCTGGATCTCGACGAACCGCAGCTCGGCTGGCGGGAAGAAAGGAGCTATCCCGGCTCTGCTCTGCTCAAAGTACTCGCTACGGAGTATTGGTTCGACGAAGAGCCTTATATCTACTTCATGGGTGCCTTCTCTGGGAGTGAGGGGGAGGAAGGTGTGCGAACGGCTCTCTCCTGCTATACGCTCCGAGCCGACGACCAAGAAGCCTCGTGGCAGAGAGTCCCCGTGCCCTACGCTTCTATTAGACGTGGGGCTACTTTCGGCGGAGGTATCATGTCCCTGTACGCAGAGGACGAGATCATGGTCACCTCTGGTGTACACGAGGCGAAGTTTCTCCCAGCTCTGCAGCGCATACAGCGCCTACGCCGAGCCAAGCGACTAGGACAAAGTAGTGTGACCTCTCGCCTAGAGGCTGAGGGGCGTGCCTATCTGCTGCACGAGCCCGAGTGGTACAGCTTCACGCCTTTCATGCTTGTCTACAACCTGCGTACGCAGAAGTGGCGTAGAGAGCATGCACACCCCGATTTGGCTCGAGCCGATGCCGCATATCTAGACGGCATCATCATCGGCGGAGAGATCAAGCCCGGCGTGCGCACCAGTAGTATCGTTCGTGTTCAACATTAGTTATATCCTACACATCAAACTCATCATTTTATGATTCTTGGTAGTATTCATGAGTCGGCTCGCTACGAGAGCCTACACCCTGCTTTCAAACAAGTATTCGACTATATCAAGGCGCACGACCTGCTCAACGCCCCACTCGAACGCATCGTCCTAGACGGCGATCGCCTCTTCATCAACAATGTGGAGGCTGATGCCAAGCGTCAGGAAGAAATGCCCCTAGAGGCGCATCGTCAGTATCTAGATATTCATATCCTGCTGGCGGGTAATGAGCGTATCGGTTGGCGTGATTTGCAGGACTGCGGTACGCCTACTAAGCCCTACGCCGAGGAGGGCGACTATATGCTCTTCGAGCAGCCTGCCTCTACTTATGTCGATCTCAAAATCGGTCAGTTCGCCGTGGTTTATCCAGAGGACGCACATGCGCCATTGATTGGCGAGGGCAAAATCCGCAAGCTGATCGTCAAGGCACTTGTCAATTACTAGCCTCTATGGGACTAAGTCACACTGTCCTAGTCGCTCTCTCGGGAGCGATTGGGGCAGTTTTGCGTTATGCCGTAGGGCTTTGGGTGGGTCGAATTGCCACGAATAGCCTATTGCCTTGGCCAACACTCTCTGTCAATCTAATCGGTTGCCTGCTCATCGGCCTTGTGGCAGGTTACGAACTGCGTCATGGACTCTCCGAGAGCTGGAGGCTACTGCTTATCACAGGCTTCTGCGGTGGCTATACAACCTATTCGGCTTTCGCTCTAGAGAACTTGCGCTTGCTCCAGCAAGGGGCGTACCTGCCCCTCATGGCCTATATGCTGCTTAGCCTCATCGGAGGGATTGCCTTGGTTGCTCTGGGGATATATCTGGTGCGTTTGCTCTGCTGATATCCTCTGTCGTGGTGACAGATTGGCAGTATTTGTAACTTTGGCACAAGTATTGTCCTAAATTGTAAGCGAAACGAAACCGAAATTCGGACAATTTTAATGGTACTAATCAAATAACATCAAATAAAGTATGAACATCAAACCATTGGCAGACCGTGTGCTCGTCAAGCCAGTTCCTGCAGAAGAGAAGACAATAGGCGGAGTGATTATCCCAGACTCAGCTAAGGAAAAGCCTGCTAAGGCGGAAGTCCTAGCCGTAGGTGGTGGCACCAAGGACGAAGAGATGGTCGTTAAGGTAGGCGACATCGTCCTTTATGGCAAGTACGCTGGTACGGAGATCGAGCACGAAGGCGAGAAGTACCTCATCATGCGTCAGAGCGATATTCTAGCTACGCTCTAAACTCGGAAGTGTATTCATAATCAATAGACTCAAAGACAATGGCAAAGGAAATTAAATTCGATATGGAGGCACGCGACCTCCTCAAGCGTGGTGTAGATTCGTTGGCTAATGCCGTTAAGGTAACACTCGGCCCTAAGGGGCGCAACGTAATCCTCAGTAAGATGTATGGTGCACCACATATCACCAAGGACGGCGTTTCGGTAGCTAAGGAGATCGAGCTGGAAGATCCATTTGAGAATATGGGTGCTCAGCTCGTCAAGGAAGTAGCGAGCAAAACCAACGACGACGCTGGCGATGGCACCACTACTGCCACAATCCTAGCACAGGCGCTCATCAGCGTTGGGCTCAAGAATGTAACGGCTGGCGCTAACCCTATGGATCTCAAGCGCGGTATCGATAAGGCTGTGGCTAAGGTTGTGAGCGAAATCAAGGCTATGGCTCAGGAGGTTGGTGACGACTTCGAGAAGATCGAGCACGTAGCCAAGATCTCTGCCAATGGCGATGAACACATCGGTGCTCTCATTGCCGAAGCGATGCGTAAGGTGAAGAAAGAAGGGGTGATCACCGTAGAGGAAGCTAAGGGAACGGACACGACGGTAGAGATCGTCGAAGGTATGCAGTTCGACCGTGGCTATATCTCTCCATACTTCGTGACCAACAGCGAGAAGATGGAGGCTCAGCTTGAGAATCCGTACATTCTGCTCTACGATAAGAAGATCAGCGTCCTGAAGGAAGTGCTGCCAATCCTAGAGCAAACCATACAGACGGGTCGCCCACTGCTCATCATCGCCGAAGACATCGAGAGCGAAGCCCTCACGACGCTTGTGGTAAACCGCCTACGTGGTAGCCTCAAGGTGTGCGCAGTGAAGGCTCCGGGCTTCGGAGATCGCCGCAAGGCTATGCTCCAAGACATCGCTACGCTTACGGGCGGTGTGGTGATCAGCGAAGAAACTGGGCTCAAGCTCGATGCCGTAACACTCGAGATGCTTGGCCGTGCCGAGAAGATCACGGTGGACAAGGACAACACCACGATCGTCAATGGTGCTGGAGACAAGCAGGCTATTGCTGAGCGTGTTGGACAGATCCGTGCACAGATGGCGCAGACCACGAGCGACTACGATCGTGAGAAGCTACAGGAGCGTTTGGCTAAGCTCGCTGGCGGTGTAGCTGTGCTCTACGTGGGTGCTGCTAGCGAAGTAGAGATGAAGGAAAAGAAAGACCGTGTAGATGATGCTCTGAGCGCAACACGCGCAGCCGTTGAGGAAGGAACTGTCCCCGGTGGTGGTACTGCCTACATCCGTGCGATCGCAGCTCTTGAGAACCTCAAGGGAGAGAACGATGACGAGACTACGGGTATCGAGATCGTGAAGCGTGCTATCGAGGAGCCACTTCGTCAGATCGTAGCCAACGCTGGCAAGGAGGGTGCAGTGATTGTGCAGAAGGTACGAGATGGCGAAGCTGACTTCGGCTACAACGCACGTACCGACCGCTTCGAGCACCTCTATGCCTCTGGTGTCATCGACCCTGCTAAGGTAACACGTGTGGCTCTAGAGAATGCTGCCTCTATCGCAGGTATGTTCCTGACGACTGAGTGTGTCGTAGCCGACAAGAAGGAGGAAACCTCTGCTGCCCCAGCTATGGCTCCCGGTATGGGAGGTATGGGCGGCATGATGTAGTCCATTAGTAACTCAATTATAGTAAAGGGGCTGTGGCAAAGTTCGTTTTGCCGCAGCCCCTTTTCGATGCTTCAGAGTGCGTAAACTGCAAGAATCGCATATTCTGATGCACCGCCACTGTGTTTAGTGTGAGCCTTGTCTACTGCACTTCGTAGAACTCCCGAGGGCTACCAAGGTGCTCAAGTAAGAACCTCACCTGAGCTGGTGACAGATTGCGTCCGTAAGCCTTGAAGCCACGCTGTGCCAATCCGTCCCTAAGAAGAGGGTCGGTGCGTAGCAACTTGCGGAAGCTCCTGCACGCCGAGAGGGGGCTAGAGGTGGGATAGTAGAGGACTGCCAGCTCCTTGACCGAGTAGATGCGAAACTCTGGCAGAGGCATCTCGGGAGAAGCGAGATGCGCATTGAAATTGCTCTTCATAAGAAATACATTAAAATAAGTAGTACAATAAATACATAGACAGCAGGCTAAGGCAAATATACATAGCCGATTGGCTGCCTCTGCAAGCAAAGATAAGAAGAAGCTCCGAGGTCGTAGATACCTCGGAGCTTAATAATTTTCTTGAATAAGTATCTGCGCTCCGCTACGGTTGGAGCATCACGATTTGAGCCAAATCTTGAGCAAATCTTTGGTATTCTGCCTCTGTAATGACTTGCTCAGTCGTCAATACAATCAGTGAGTGAGCAGGGTAACTACATCGGTAGGGAGGGTGCCTGTGCGGATATGGATTGGTGTGGAACCCACACCTCTGGTAGAACCTCTGCCGTGCACGAGAAACCTCATCAACGATAGGATCTATCTCTAGCAGGATACGTCTATCGGCCGATTGGACGAACGTACTCAGTAGCTGGCTACCATACCCGCGCCCTCTGATATCTGTATTAATCGCAAAATGCTCAATATATAGATAGTCCTCAAACTCCCAATAGGAGATAAAGCCTATTAGCTCGCCCTGATCGGTGTACGCAATGAGCCGATATTGGCTGTGAGCGAAAGCATAGGCCTGTTGGTCGCTCGTCCTCTGCTCGAAGATAGGAAAGCTCCGAGCATACAATGCGCTGATTGCCTCGTAGAGGGGGTGTCTTGAGTTGTTTATCGTTGTTGACCGCATGATGAATGCTAGTTCGCTTATTTCGGATACTAAGATAGCTGTTTCTAGCAGCTTGGAGTAGCCATGTGGTGTGTGGGTGACATTCTGTAGTTTATACTCTAGCCCGATGAAATACCCCTACATTCTTCTACTTTTTCGTTAAGGAGTATTAAGATGTTACTCAAGTTTTTCATGTAATGGGCTGGTTGTTCATAAAGGTCGATCGTGAGGTTCGGCAAAGTTCATGGGAAGATTCATACGGATTGGTGGGTTCATGCGTTAAGGTGTGTCCACCAATTCGTATAGATTGATGGGAAGGAATACCAAGAGATGCGGTAATATCGTATGAAATCCCTTTGAGACTTGTTTTATATGTCTGGTTATTAGTGCTTTGCGTGGAAGCCTTTTAAGGTTGGTCTTTTCTTTCTGATTGTGGGGGAGTACGCCAGTGACCGAGGACGCCGTGTAGGGCTTGCTAGGGGGCAAATACGAGGTCGGCCATTGTTGGGCCTCATTGGTCTAGTGAGCACAATGAATAGACTTAAGTGTAAATAAGTATGAATATGTAGATCCCTTGCGCTTGGGACATAAAAATGGGAGCTGCGCCAAGAAGAGTCTTGACACAGCTCCTTGTTAGGTGTTTCTAAATGTGCAAAATGCAAGGCGTACATCGCTCTCGATGTACGCCTTGGCGAATCCTTGGCCAGTAGATCTATTTATTGGCTTTTGGCTCCGAATTGTTGTACCACTCTAGGTAGGCCGTAGTATAGTTGCGACCCGAGGCCAATAGGTCGTGCTTCTTTTGTTCCTCGATAGCGAAGTCTGTAGCCTTCACCCCTAGAGTGTCGATATAGATGGTTCGCTGCCAGTCGTCGCTGTGTAGGTGCGTATTGTCCTGTGCATCAATGAGCGTATTGAGCAGGGCTGTGGTGTAGTCCCATAGGTCGTTGATTTGGCGTGTGGGTGGCTCGGCCTGATCTCTAAACATGGAGATCTTCTCCTTGCTGTCTAGCTTGAAGCCGAGTGTCTGCTTGTTGTAGACATAGTCCGAGATACGTCTGCATCGGTCACGCAGCTCCTCGTTGATAGCTTCGTAGTACTCTGTACGTGCCCAATCTCTCTTGACGTATTTGCGTCTGTCGAAGACTTTGACGGGGTAGTTGTCGAGCATGCCACCATCCACGTAGAGATCTCCTCTGAAGTTGCGCTTAGCAGCGAAGAAAATCGGGATAGACATGGAGATACGTACGGCATCGGCGATGCAGAAGCGAGGCGTGTGTTCGTGCGAGAAGACCTCGGAGAAGCCCGTAGATAGGTTCGTCCCTACGAGATAGATCTGCTTGGCTTTGAGGTTGGGGTCTGTGCAGTGAATGAGGTCAGAGAATGTCGCTTCGGAGTTGCCTAGCTTGCGGGCAATCATGGATCCGATCCAAGCTCGGAAGAAGTCGCCTTTGTACCAGCCAAATTCACTGATTAGACGATTGGCATCTCTGACCACTCCCCACGAGTCGTCCATGAAGTTCTTGAAGTCGAGCTCCCACATTACCTTCTTGATTTCCTCGGGGGTATAGCCTACACCGAGCAATACGGCGATGATAGCGCCAGCAGAGGTCCCTGCTACTCGCTCTATCTGGTCAAAAATGCCAGCCTCTTGGAGTACCTCCAAGGCTCCTACATAGGCAATTCCTTTGACTCCACCACCCTCAAATACGAGGTTGCGAAAAAAGTAGCTATTCTTCTTGTTCATAGGTTCGTATGTTTCTTGAGCAAAAGTGCTTTTGGTTTACGTCTACTAAAGTAGTCATTTGTTTAGAGTTATTTATCGGTTTGGGCGCTTTGTTGCTCAAGCTTTGTTCGCTTTTGGGTGCTATGGGGGGTATTTATTATCTTTGCTCATTCAAAATCAGTAGATAAACTATTTAATCAGTAATAAACTAAACATCAATGACACTTCACAAGGAGGGAACTTGTCTATTAATCGGCATTGGGATATCGCTAGCGCTCTTTTGTGCTACGGCGTATATGCTCTCGGGAGCTGGGGTTGCATTCTATATTATACTTGCTATCTCGGCTATTCTCTATGCACTAGTGCTCAACTTCTTTCGCTATATCCCACGCAAGCACCCCGAGGCCGCCAATAATCGAGCTGTGGTATGCCCTGCGGACGGTAAGGTAGTCGTGATCGAGGAGGTCGATGAGCAGGAAATCATGGGGTGCCGCTGCTTACAGGTATCTGTCTTTATGAACGTCTTCAACATGCATGTCAATTGGATCCCCGTCAATGGTACGGTTGAGCATGTGTCGCACAATAAGGGCCGCTTCCTAGCAGCTCACTTGCCCAAAAGTAGTACGGAGAATGAGCGCTCGGCCGTCGTAATTCGTACGCCCGAGGGCCATCGTGTCCTTGCGCGCCAGATTGCGGGGGCTGTGGCTCAGCGCATCGTTACTTACCCCGAGGTAGGTCATCAGGCTCGCATCAATGACAATTTGGGTTTCATCAAGTTCGGCTCTCGTGTAGACCTCTATTTGCCTCTCGGCTCTGAGGTTTGCGTCAAGCTAGGGCAGAAGGTCGATGGCAACGTAACGATGATCGCCCGCTTACCTGAGTGATGATGATGAGCATCAAAAGGCATATCCCAAATGCCATTACTTGTCTGAACCTCCTCTCAGGGGCTCTCTCTATTATCTATACGCTCAAGGTGGGGGATCTGTCCTTGGCGGCTGTGTTAATTATTTTGGCGGCAGTCTTCGATTTTTTCGATGGGCTAGCTGCTCGTGCCCTAGGTGTGTCATCGCCTATTGGTAAGGATCTAGACTCTCTGGCCGATGTACTGAGCTTTGGTTTGGCACCTGCTATTTTGGTCGTGCAGGGGCTCTGGGATAGCGGTCTGGGCTTCTACGAGGCACTCCCCGTGCTTGTCTTAGCCGCAGGAGCTGCGCTTCGTCTGGCCAAGTTCAATCACGATACCCGTCAGACGACTTCTTTTATCGGCCTACCAGTACCAGCCAATGCTCTTTTTTGGATTGGTTATTCGGCGTTTATCCCCACTTTATTCACGGCTATCGGCTTGGTAGGTACGCAGCTTACGACCTACGTAGCTGTGTTTCTGCTGGCTTATCTGATGTTGAGTGAGATCCCGATGTTCTCGTTCAAGGTCAAGAAGCTCTCATTCTCAAGCCTCACTTACCAGATTATTTTGGTCGTAGCCGTACTAGCCTCTGTTGCCGCTTTCGGTCTTTTTGGCTTCTCTGTCGGTATCTTGGCATACGTTTTGCTATCTATAGTGCAGAGCTCGACTAAGGGGTAGAGGCCCACCGAGCTAGAGGTATCGGATCAAACTAAACGAAGATTAGAACAATGGAATTTGTAGGGACACTCCTGCTCGTCGGGATACTACTATATCTGCTTATGCCAGTGCTGCGCAACTGGTTCCTCAAATGGATTGCTGGACGTATTCAGCAGAGGCTACACGAGCAGATGAGGCAAGGTGCTAGCTCCAATAGGCGTACTTCATCTCAAGAGCCAACTAGCCATAAGAAAGAAAAGATGGACATGGACGAGATAGAAGCCAAGCGATTCGACAAGGAGAATAGCGATGACTATGTAGACTTCGAGGAGCTACCCAAGTAATCCATCGCTCCAGTCCTGCTAGGTTTGTCGCCACAAACAAAAAATATCCCCCAAGAGCTCTGCAATGAGTAGGCTCTTGGGGGATAATCTTTATGTCCCGAGGTCAAGGAGATATAGGGCTTACCCTTGTCCTTTGTAGGTTCTGGTACTACACAAAAGGGGCTGTGCCAAGATCTATTTCTAGCACAGCCCCTAGGCTATATGTACTACTCAGTGAGCTGAGTGCGGCTTATCGCTTTACCAGTCTGTGCACACGTACTTGCTGGCCTTGGCTAACTTTGAGCACGTATACGCCTTGTGGTAGCTTGGACACATCGACATGAGTCGTTGCTTCAGCCTGCTTGTGTACCAAAACGCCGGTTAGATTGTAGATAGATACCTGACCAGCTCGGCTGAGGAAGAGGTCATTGTGGCAAGGGTTAGGGTATATCTCGTTGGCTCTTCCCTCAATGGTTTCGATACTTGTTGTATCCTCTTCGCCCTCCTTGAGGAATGTAACATCAAAGTGCATATTCTTCTTGATCGTCCCGAGGCTGTATATGCCGTAGGAATTGAACTTGTGCCCTTCGATTGTAATGCCGTCGTACTTAACGTGACCAATCTTGTAGCCATCTTCAGGGGTTAGCTCAAGCGAAAGTTGGTCGCCCTTCTCTAGAATGAACTTCCCATTTTGCACCTCCGCATGACGCACCTCAAACGTCCCTAGGCCAGCAACGATATTGTAAGTCACAGTGAAGGTTTCTACTTCAGGTTCTTCTTCATCTTCTTCTTCAGGTTCTTCCACCTGCGCATAAGTCACAGTGATGATAACATTGCCTTTGAGGCTCTTGGCCTCGAACTGACTATTGTTCTTCATCGTGTGCTCTTTGGTTGGGTCGCTTTCATCAACCCAAGTGATAGACTGGAGGTAAAATCCCTTGTTGGCCATTACTCGTACGCGGACATGCTCCCATGTGTTGTCCCACTTCTCATGTCCTTTCAAGGGGATAATTGTCTTGCCTTCACCTGTTTTGAGGTCCATTGTTACCTCATCAGTGCCGACAAAGATGCGCCCGGGAGTTTTGTCCTTCCTAAGGGCGCCCTTGGAGATTAAGTCTTTTGCATTTGTCTTTACTGTAACGCTGTAGGCATTACCCTCTTGGGCGGATAGTTTGTAGGAAATACCAAACAGCACAAGAAGCAATAGGCATCTCTGCGCCCATACCATGAATGTAGAAAGTGAATTCTTTTTCATAAGTGGTTTGAATTAAGTTGTTAAAAAGTTCTTTAATATGTCCGCAAATGTAGGGAGTTTTCTTCTCATTAACTCCCTATTTATCCAAAAAAGTGCTTCAGAAAATGGAATAAAGTCATAACCGAAGGGCTGGTATGTCTGCACAAGAGAGATTGAGGGCGAGCAGATGCCTATCTGAGCGTCACGCAGACATATTCACTTTGGGTGCCAATCCTAAACTTGCCACCCCACAAGCCAATACCAGAGCTGACGTAGAAGTGGGTATTGCCCTTGCGTAGATAGCCGTGCGACTGCTCATAGAGTGCATCGACCAGTAGGTTGATCGGGAAGACCTGCCCTCTATGTGTGTGCCCAGAAAGCTGGAAGTCTATACCAGCTGCCTCGCTATGCTCTAGATTGTAGGGCTGATGATCAAGTAGCAGGATAGGCTTGGAGTGATCCAACCCTTGTACTAGCTCTTGGGTAGATCGGCGGTAAGGGTTCATACGATCGTCCCTGCCGATGATATAGAAAGTGCTATCAACCAAGATAGTTTCGTCTTGCAGTAGTTTGATATTGGTCCTGCTGAGTACGTCCCTACGTTGGGCTTCTCGCCCAATGTATTCGTGATTGCCAAGGCAAGCGAAGACTCCGAGTCGGGCTTTGAGGCGATTTAGCTCCTCGTGCATACCTTCTTGTAGTACTGGGCGTGCGTCATTGTCTAGGATATCGCCTGCGATCAAGATTAGATCCGCCTGCTCAGCATTGATCTTGTCTACCCATTGGCTCAGCTCACCACGTCCTATCGTATAGCCTAGGTGCAGGTCCGAGATGCCAACTATCTTGAGCGGCTTGGGCAGCGGTTTGGAGATATCAATCTCTAGGGCTACTCGTTTCTTGTCTCGATACTCGTAGTAGCCATGGAGCAGCACGGATGCGACCGAGAGCAGTAGCCCTAGGGTAAGCCAGCAGTTGTCGGTGAGGAGCCCTCGAGCGATGGGAAGACATAGGTAAATCAAACCCCACAAGAGAAGAGGCATCATCAAATAGAGGAAGACAAATAGCCACGATGTGCCGAGCGAGTAGGATAGACGCAGAAACCAAATAGGGAATATCTCACGCCCTGCGAAGGACAAGACCAAGCTGAGTAGGCACATAATGCTCCCACCGACCACACCAACCCTTAGCCAAGGCCACGAAGGAGCGAGCACTCCGAGGCTATAGTAGGCGTAGTAGAGTCCTGCACCGAGCAGAGTCAGTAGTAACAGTACGATCAAGATCATCATTTAGTTCAAGTCTTCTCCCTAGAGTAGCAGTCGCATCGCTCGTTAATGGCGTTTGCCGGCATAGAGATACGTGTACATACAACCTACGAAAAGCGTACCGCCGATGATGTTGCCCAGAGTAGAAGGTATTAGGTTGTCTAGTATGAATGCTCCCCAAGACACATTAGCCCCATAGAGCATACCAGTAGGGATATAGAACATATTGGCGATTGAGTGCTCGAAGCCTATCGCCACGAAAGCCATCACTGGCCACCAAATGCCCACAAGGCGTCCTACCATACTACGAGAGGCGAAGCCAAGCCAAACCGCCAAGCAAACTAGCCAGTTGGCACCAATGCCACGCAGCAAGACTTGATCCCATGGCAGGCCGACCTTGTACTCGGCTACGTGCCTGATGTAGTCGGCGTAGGCTGGTGCTTGCATGATGCCCGCTTTGTAGACGAGGAAATAGTCGAAGAGTAGCGCCCCGACAAGGTTGGCAGCGAAAACGACCGCCCAGTTCTGTACGAAGTAAATAGATGGTATGCGCCGTGTGATCGTAGCAGGCATCAGATAGGCCGTGTTGCCAGTGAAGAGCTCTGCCCCGACAAGGACCACGAGGATTAGCCCCACGGGGAAAGTGATGCCCGCCAATAGCTTGGGGAGAAAAGGGTTGCCCTCTGACCAAGCTCCGAAGCCCGCTGCAGACAACGATGCTAGTAGGCCGCCCGTAGCAATGTACACGCCCGCTAGCATACCGAGTATGATGAGTTTGAGCCAAGGCGTCTTGTACTTCTTTTCGCCCAGCCCGATGAGCTGATCAATGACTTCCGTTGGTGTATTCATACACTTCTTGCGATAGATTAATAGCCTACTCTATGATCTTTGGCTACTGCCGAGCATCGTAGATCAATGCTACCACATAGGTAGACATACCCTCTTGTCGCCCCGTGAAGCCCAAGCGCTCGGTCGTAGTTGCTTTGACCGAAATCTGGCTTACCTCTATGCCCATTACCTCCGCCATTGTTTGGCGCATCTGTGGGATATGGGGATTGAGTTTGGGAGCTTCGGCGGCAATCGTGGCGTCGATATTGCCAATCTCATACCCCGTCTGGCGTACTAGAGCGCAGACCTCTCGGAGCAAGATCTTGCTGTCGATGCCTTTGTACTTCATATCCGTAGGAGGGAAGTGTACGCCTATGTCCCCAAGGGCTGCGGCTCCGAGTAGGGCATCGCAGACAGAGTGCAGTAAGACATCGGCATCTGAGTGCCCCTCTAGTCCTAAATGATGCTCCAGTTTGATGCCACCTAGCCAAAGCGGGTAGCCAGCTTCTAGGCGATGGACGTCGAAGCCGAAGCCTATTCTATATGGTAGTTTCATATTATCTAAATAGGTTACGCAGCCCTTCCATATCGAACGCTAGGCTGAAGCGAAGCGTCTGGTCGAGCGGATTGTTCTGTACGGTAGACATCAGATAGGACGCATCAATGCGGAAGGCGCTCATCTTGAAGCCTGCTCCTGCTGTGAAGCCTTGTAGATTACCCTTGGTTGGGTGCAGGTAGCTGTAGCCAGCACGCAGGAAGAATTGATCATTGTAGCTGTACTCTGCCCCGAAGCTCCAGCGTACCTCTTTCATTTCCTCCGAGAAGCCACCGGGAGCATCTGTAAAGCTCTTGAAGATCCCCGACACAGATGAAGTGTTGCGGTAGTCGTCGTAGAGCTTATTCTCCTCTTCCTTGGTCATACCTTCTGTACGTAGAGGTCGAGTTGGTACGAGTAGTTTATTGGCCTCGACGTTGAACGAAATCATATTGTACTCGTCGATCGGATACAAAATACCAGTTCCGAGCCCTAGGTTGGCTGGAATGAAGGAGTTGCTAGCCCCATCGTCGAAAGAGATCTTCGAGCCTAAGTTCTTGAGGTTGAACCCAACTTTCCACAGACTCTCGGCCCCTGCTAGCATGATGTACTTATTCATATATCCCGCTAGGTCGGCTGCGAAGGCTGAACCTGCTGGGTACTGCTTGTCCACGTTCTGGTCCGAGTAGATATAGCGTAGGCCAACAGCCATAGAGAACTCTGGGCTGAGCTTGAGCGAATAGCTCAGGTCTACCGCAAACTCGTTGGGGTGTGCCTCCCCGATATTAGTGCCGAGGGCGTCGAACTTGACGAACTTACCCATGGTGAAGTAGCGGAGCGATGCCCCAAGCGCCTGATTATCCTCCGAGCCAATCTTGTAGTAGCCCACTGCCTGCATGAGGGCGATGTCGTCTACTAGCTGTGAGAGCCAAGGCGTGTAGCTCATAGAGAAGGCCGCTTTGCTTGAGGCAAAAGCATACTTGGCTGGATTCCAGTACTGGGCGTATGGGTCTGCCGTAGTAGACACCCCGATATCTCCTAGACCTGCTGCACGAGCGTCTGGTGTGATCTGTAGGGAGGGTACAGCCGTGACTACGGGATTGATTGGTTGTTCACTCTGCTGAGCGTGGGCGTTTAGTCCCATTGTAAGCCCTAGGGTGGTTAGTAGGGCCAGACTTATATGCTTCATCATCTTGCTTATTTAGTTACTTATCTCAATTGATGCGCTATACTTGCTAGTGGCAAAGTCGCAAGCGCAAAGATATAAAGATCTCCTTTAGCCCGCTTGTGTAATCTCTGTACTTGCCGTAGCATCATCAATATAGTATCGTTCGGAAACCCCTACTTATTGTCTGTTGGCTCCTCTTATATAAGCCTCTATCCCCTCGAGATCGGTGATAGAGTCTCGTATGGGCGCATAGAGTTGGCTCTCTGGTCGTGCATCTTTGATACCGTGCTTGGCCATACGCTCGCTTGTGGGGAGTACATAGTCGGCCAAGGTGAGCAGATAGCCCAGAGCATAAATACCGATGACTAGACCTAGAACACCCCCCAGTACATGGTTGGCGAAGCCCAAGATTCCCCCCTTGAAGAAGCCAGCGAGCCAGCTCCCCACGCCCCATATAGCAAGATAGATGACGGCAAAGGAGATAATCGGGATTAGGAAACTCATCGCCTCTCCCGAGAGGTCGAAAGCAGACATTACCACATCTCGTACCCAAGGCGAGAGCCTCCAGCACTCGGCGAAGGCCACTACGGCAGCGGCAATCTGTATAATCCGCTTGGCAGCTCCCATGACAGCACCCTTGACTATCGAGATGAGTAGCATGATCAGTAAGACAAGGTCAATCCAGTTCATCGCTCTAGTGGCATTTGTCTTTGAGGCCACAGCCGTCGCACCCCGAGCACCCACTGCCGCTCTTCGGTTTGCCCGAGAGCGCCCGCCAGAGGCTACGCCCTACATAGCCCACGACTAGCAGACCGATTATCCCTACTATTATATACTGTATCATATCAATCTCAATCTTTCTAGCCCATAAGTAGTCGCCCTATCTGATAGACAGCGAAACTCATAAGCCAAGCCAGAGAACAAGAATATAACACGGAGAATGCTCCCCAGCGCCACGAACCCGACTCTCGTGCTATGGCGATGATTGTAGCCACGCAAGGGAAGTAAATGAGCACAAAGATCATAAAGCCGAAAGCAACTAGAGGCGTGAAGCTTGGAGAGCCGTCGGCACGCCGCTCGGTGCGAATACGCTCGGAGAGTACCTGCTGTGCCTCCTCGCTGTCGTCTGGGTTGCCCGTATAGATAACTCCTAGTGTGCTGACGACGATCTCCTTGGCGGCAAGACCCGAGAGCAGACTGATACCCATCTTCCAGTCGAAGCCTAGAGGCTCGATGATTGGTTCGGTGAGCTTACCAAGGCGACCGATATACGAGTTCTCTTGGTGGTACTGCTCGTGTTGAGCCGTTAGCTCTGCCACTTGTTGCTCTCGCTCCTGTTCGCTTAGTTGGTCACTCTGCTCTACCTGCTCGATCTGCTGCTCCAGCCTTACCTCAGCCTCGCTCTGGCGAGGGAAGTAGCCCAAGAACCAAATGGCGATAGAGGCCACTAGGATCACAGTCCCCATTTTATGCAGATACTGCTTGGCTCTATTCCACATATGCCTGACTACGGAGCGGAGCGTAGGCATACGATACGGAGGTAGCTCCATGACGAATGGCACGTCCTCGCCTCGGAAGTAGGTGCTGCGCATTACTCGTGCACTCACTACAGCGATCAAGATACCTATTATATATAGGGCGAAGAGGACTAAGCCTGCGTAGCTGGGGAGCAGCGCCCCTGCCAGTAGAATATATACGGGTAGGCGTGCCGAGCAACTCATGAAGGGAAGTACCAGCATCGTGATGATGCGGCTCTTGCGACTCTCGATGGTGCGTGTGGCCATAACGGCAGGCACGTTGCACCCGAAGCCCATAATCAGAGGAATGAAGCTCTTGCCATGCAAGCCCATGCGGTGCATCAGCTTATCCATGATGAAGGCGGCACGGGCCATATAGCCACTATCCTCAAAGATCGCGATGAATAGATAGAGGATTAGGATATTGGGAAGGAAGACAATGACCCCACCAACCCCAGCGATGACGCCATCTACGATCAGGTCTTTGAGGGGGCCGTCGCTCATCAATCCACGTATGGCATTGCCTATCGCCTCTACGCCTGCCTCGATCCAGTCCATCGGATACGCTCCCAGAGTAAAGGTTGCCTCAAACATGATATACATGAGTAGCAGGAAGATCGGGAAGCCCCACAGCCTATGCGTGACGATATGGTCTATGCGGTCGGTAAGTGTCTGCCCTCGGTGCTTGTTAGGTTTGTAGGTCTCTCTCAGAGCTCCTGAGATGAAGCCGTAGCGAGCGTCCGTTATCAGCTCCTCTGCATCTCGCTCGCCTAGCTCCTCCTTGATGCTCTTGAGGGCATAATCTCGGGCGGAGATAACGAAAGCACCCTTGGGGTAGCGGTTCATCAGCTCACGCGCGATGGGTTCGTCCCCCTCAAGTAGCTTGATAGCGATGTGGCGTGCCTCTAGCTCGTTGGCGATAGGTAGGTGGTCTAGGATTTTGCGTTGTAGCGTTGAGATCTGTCCCTCTAGCGTGAGTCCATAGTTGATCTGTAACGGACGGATCTGTCCCTGCTCGGGGTCTACGACTTGTGGGTCGGCCGAGCGGATTCCTTCCCATATTTGTATTATCTGGTCGAATAGAGCCTCTAACCCCAGCCCTGTACGGCAGACTGTTGGGATCATCGGTACACCGATTAGGCGAGCCAGTTTGGGGTAGTTGAGGAACTCCTTGCGCTCGGCAAACTCGTCAAACATATTGAGGGCTGCCACGACAGGTAGCCCCATCTCCTTGATTTGGAGCGTTAGGTAGAGGTTGCGCTCTAGGTTGGTCGTGTCAAGTACGTTGAGTACAAGGTCTGGGCGCAAATCTCCGCTGAGGAAGTTGCGGATATAGAGCTCCTCTGGGCTATACGGCGAGAGAGAGTACGACCCCGGTAGGTCGATGATCTCGATGCGATAGCCCCGATAGTCTATGTGTCCCGTCTTGGCCTCGACGGTCACGCCACTATAGTTGCCGACATGCTCGTGCGCACCACTGGCTTGGTTAAAAAGCGAAGTCTTGCCACAGTTGGGGTTGCCTACCAGTGCGATGCGTAGCTTCTGGCGCTTAGCTCTTGCCGAGGTGTGTGTGCGCCCTAGCTTGTCCGTACCCCAGCCCTCCGGTACCCCAGTGGGTAGCTCTGTACTCTCTGGTGCTTCTTGAGCGAGAGCCTCGAGCGGTCTAATCTCTATTTGCCGAGCGTCCTCTAGTCTTAGAGAAACGTCATAGCCCAATATCTTGTAGTGCATTGGGTCACGCAGAGGGGCGCCCTGCACGGCTAAAACTTCCTTCCCTTGGACGAACCCCATCTCTAGGATTCTCTTGCGAAACTGCCCCGAGCCATGTACTCTGAGTATGACGGCTCGCTCACCTTGTCTAAGCTCTGATAAATTCATATACTACAAAAGTATAGAAATGCCGTCTTTGTTCTTAATTCGCTTTGAGCCGAGCAAGAAAATACCTACTAATGGGGATAGCCGGGAGAGGAGTATCATCATGTTACGAAAGGGCGGATTCTGAGGATTTGGGGGTTTACACTCTCTAACACTTTTGGGCTAATTCGGCTGCGAATTGAGGCCAGCCTAGCCAACGGCCTAGCCCTCATATTTGCCGCCTAGGAGGCTCTAGGCTGCGTCCTCTCTTGTTTGGGCACTTAGCTCCAGAGCAACGGAAATACCCCTCTTAAATAGCGTTCGTGCAACTTGCTTATGATGAGTGCTTTATTTTGTTTTCTGGGCTGGCTTGATAAGCCTATGGCACACTTTTTGGTATTTCTCCCCATCAATCTTGGCGGATTAATGGACATATTGGGGAGGATTGGTCCATCAGTCCCAGTCGTTCTTCCCTTCAATTTCTTGCGAGCACCCCTCGTAGCTTTATAAACTACCACCTTGTTTGATAAAATTTAAGTGTAGTTCGTTTGCGTATTTTTACATAAAAGTAGACGGATGCACAGGTGTAACTTTTGTGTTTTTAAGCCAAAACGTGCCGTCGTGTCAAGGAGCAGAGTGGTTTCTACTACTTTCAGAGTTCCGTACCGAGTCGCTTCACTTTCAAGAGCTCGTTCCTCTACTTCATGGGTACCTACAAGGACAAGTGGTAGCTCCCTTGGTATGGATTGGGAGGGAACGCTGCAGATTTTACGCCCATTGACGATTGTGCTTCTCGCCCTATGGTATGCTCAAGCATTTTGAGGCGGGACAATTTGGGGGGATCAAGATGCGTTTTTAAGGGGCGATTGCTTTTTAGATATCTTTGCACTTGATTTTTGTATTTGAATAGATTGGATTGTCAATGACTTCTAGGATCGAAAACTCTATAAGGTGGAAGTGTATTTTCTGGATAACCTCATTACTCTGCCTCTGCCGTATTGATATGGTGGAGGCTCAGACTCTGAGCGGTCAGGTTGTTGATGCCAAAACCAAAGAAGCGATCCCATACGCCAACGTACTGGTTCAGGGAGGAGAGAAGGGTATCGGCACGTCGTGTGATGCTAGTGGGCGCTTTCGACTAGAGCTCCCCACGGCGGCTGTGAGCCGAGGACGAGTCAAACTCCTCTTCAGTTCTATGGGCTACAAAAGCCTTGAGTACACTTGGCGAGAAGATAGCCGACCGGCTCTGGGGCGGATCGCTCTACAGGAGGCGTATGACGAGCTCGAGGCAGTGGTTGTGCGCCCACGCAAGGAGCGGTATAGGCGCAAAAATAATCCAGCCGTTATGCTCATGGAGCGTGTTATCGAGGCTAAGGATCGCAACCGAGTCGCTGCATTTGAGGACTACTCCTATCAAGAGTATGAGAAGATCTTGATCTCTCAAGTAGGCTCTCGCCCGGGGAAGAGATACTTTGGCCTCAAAGCCGAGGTGGCGGATCGGTTTAGGGACTCGGCTACCCTCATTAGCTCTGTTACTATGCCCCTCTCCTTGAGGGAGAAGCAGACCGTTTTTGCCGCACGGGGCGGATCTTCCTTGCTGCCAGTGATCACGGGGCGTCGTCTGCATGGTGTAGAGGCTGCTATGGACGAGGGGGGAACGACCAACAGCATTGATATGCTGCTAGCAGACTTCGATGTGTATGACAATAATCTCCAGCTCCTGCTGACGGAGTTCCCCAGCCCGCTCAACAGGCAGTGGGCAACGCACTTCTATAAGTACTATATACAAGATACTGTTAGCTACGAAGGGGCGCCTTGCTTCTTGATGCATTTTAGGCCTATGAACCCACGGAGTGTGGGTATGAATGGGCATATCTGGATCGATACGGTACAGCTCTCCATGCGTCATGTGGAGATGACGCTCCCCAACGTGGCGAGCGTCAATTGGGTGGAGCGCATGAGTATCTCCACTTCCTTCGCTCCCGTCCAGACGCCACGAGGAGAAGTTTGGCTCCCTAAGACCAAAAAGCTAGGGCTTGTGCTCAAGCCTACGGGGCTCATCAAGCAGGGACTAGAGGTTGAGGTAGAGCGTGACTACCATAGCTATCGCTTCGGGCAAGATGCGCTTCGGACCGAGTATCTAGATCCGAGGAGCCTTCTGCCCGAGAGTGAGCGCCTAGCGGCTATGCTCATCAAGCCGGGTAACTATGGGCTTGTAGAGCGCCCTCAGGCGCTCTCTCGCAAGGAACAGAAGGCGGTGGACTTCGTCAATTATTTGCAGACTCACAGAGGGTTCAATATCCTTAGCTCAATTGGTCGCCTCTTCGCCACTGGCTTTTTTTCGATCCCCCTAGAACCTCTCAATAAGGAGCGCATCAAGTTCGATCTGGGTCCATACGAAACATTGGTTGGGTACAATCAGCTGGAGGGTGTACGGCTAAGGCTGGGAGGAATGACCACTGCCAATCTGATGCAACACCTCTTCCTCGAGGGCTATGCTAGCTATGGTCTACGAGATCAGCGGTGGAAGTACTATGCCCAAGCGACCTTCACCCCCAAGCGGCGCAACTATCACGCCTTTGAGCATCCTCGTGATCATATTTCGCTGACGGCCCACCGAGATTTGTTTATCCCCGGAGATGAGGGCAGCTCTATGTTTAAGGACGGTTTGGCCAGTCTACTTGGCAATATTGACAATCGGATTCGTTTCTATGGTGATAAG
This sequence comes from Porphyromonas sp. COT-290 OH860, assembly GCF_000768935.1. Lineage (NCBI taxonomy): Bacteria > Pseudomonadati > Bacteroidota > Bacteroidia > Bacteroidales > Porphyromonadaceae > Porphyromonas > Porphyromonas sp. COT-290 OH860. The sequence continues at coordinate 38,958 of NZ_JRAR01000049.1, forward strand.
TATGCTCTTAGCTACGTCAAAGACTGGACAGACCAGCTCAGTACCTCGATCTCGGCTCAATATATACGTAAGGTGCCTACGGGGGACTTGGCCTATTACCGCCTAGATGAGCAACTCGTCCCGCAGAGTGTCGATCATATTGCTCAGACCTCAATCAACCTTGGTGCTAATCTCTCGATCGGAGGAGGGAGATTTAGGCAGGTGCGACAAGGTAAGTCTTTCGATCTCAATCGCTATCGTCCATCTTTTGGGGTGTCGCTCAGCCTATACCCCAAGGGACTCCCCGGTAATATGCAAACGTATGCTCACCTATCGGGTAGCTACAGCCAGCGGATCCATCTATCGCTCTTCGGGCGTCTTGATGCAGAGGTCAATGCAGGTATTGCCCTCGGTGCAGCTCCACAAACTTCGCTCTTCTACCCCACGGCCAATACTGGTTGGATTCTGCGAGGCGGAGCCTTCCAGACTCTGCAACCTCTGGAGTACATCGCCGATCGCTATCTGCGCTTCCAAGGTACATATCACCTCAATGGGCTGCTTCTAAGTAGGCTCCCCTTGGTCAAATACCTCAATCTAAGAGAAGTTGTTAGCTTGCATGGCTTTTGGGGAGATATGTCGGCCGATGCTCGCAAGCCTCGTGTCGGGGCAGAGTACTTGCCACAGTTTGCTCGGCCGATGAACAATCATCTACATCTAGAGCTGAGTGCTGGAGTGGAGAATATCTTCAATATCCTGCGTGTGGACTATTTCTACCGCCTAACGGATCCTCATTTGCCTGTATCTCATAGGCAGGCTATACGTGTACAAACGAAAATTACATTCTAGAAGACCAAGGTATGATCAACAAAAAGAAGCGTACAGCCTTGTGGCTAGTTGGTATCCTCCTATTGGTTGTCGCACTCATACTGGATCGGCTACGTGCAGAGCCCAAGGTAACGATCCCACTTATCATCATGATTGTCCTTGCAGCCTTCCATACTTTTCGCCCTCGTCGAGAGGAGTAAGCCTAGCGGTAAAGTAGTCGAGGGCAAACTATGTTTGTGAGTGTTGGGTTCTTCGTCTTCTATCTTCAGGTGTGCTTAGACGCCTGATATAGGGGCTTGGGCAAATGCCTTAGGTAAGGCCTAGAGCGCCATTAGATATTGGTAAAATGGACTAGGGATCTTCCCGGCTTCCTAGAGCAATCCAATGAAGTCAGCCCAAGAGAACACAAGATTGCTCACGGAGGGATGAATAATTGTTTTTCTTTGTCAAAAAAAATTAAGTCTTTTTGATATCCCTTGTGATAGATCTCTCAAAATGCATATCTTTGTCAAGCAGAAGCGAAATAACGTGTGTTTATGGAACTAAAGGTACTTCAGCTTGGCAAGTTTCATCCTATCAAGGGGGGGGTAGAGAAGGTGATGATGGCTTTCGTGAGAGGGTTATCCGCTGGCAATGTTTATTGTGATATGCTCTGTGCTTCGGCCGATGATGAGGTGGGTGAAACTCGGCTAAATTCATATAGTAAGATTATTAAGACAAAGACCATCGCCAATAAGTCGGCTACCATGATTTCTCCAGATATGATTTCTAAATTGAGAGAGATCTGCCATGACTACCATATTATACACATTCATCACCCAGATCCGATGGCCACATTGGCTCTGCTCTTGTCCGACTACAAAGGCAAGGTCGTGCTGCATTGGCATAGCGATATCCTCAAGCAGCGTTTCCTGCTTAGGTTGTACCTGCCGCTCCAGAGGTGGCTTGTCAATAGGGCAGACCTTATTCTTGGCACTACGCCTACCTACGTACAGGAGTCGCCCTATCTCAAGCAAGTGCAAGAGAAGGTGAGCTATCTGCCTATTGGCGTGCGTGAGCGAGTCGCCGATGATGGTGTCATTGCAACCATTCGTAATGAGTACGCTGGCAAAAAGATTGTTTACTCCATGGGACGTCTGGTCCCCTATAAGGGATATGAATACTTGGTTGATGCGGCCATGATGCTTGATGATAGCTATGTTGTCTTGATCGGAGGTAGTGGTCCCCTCAAGGCTAGTCTGCAACGCCGTGTGGCAGACTTGGGCTTGTCCGAGAAGGTGCGTATCCTTGGCTTTATCCCCAATGACTTGGAAGCTGCCTACTATGCAGCTTGTGATGTGTTTTGTTTGAGCTCAACGATCAAGACAGAGGCCTATGCGATCGTTCAGGTTGAGGCCATGTCTGCGGGGAAACCTATTATAGCGACAAAGATCGAGGGGTCAGGGGTCTCTTGGGTTAATGCACATGGAGAGTCCGGACTCAATGTCGCCCCCAAAAATGCTCAGGCAATAGCAGATGCCATTCAGACTATCTGCTCCAGCGAAGAACTCTACGATAAATTGAGCCGAGGCGCAAAAAAGAGATATTTGGAACTATTCACAAGAGAAAAGATGCAGGCTGGATTGTTCGAGCAGTATCGCCGAATCCTTGCGTGGTAGGACCTTCGCCTGTAGGATTTGCTCTATGCTCTTGATATAATGTCGTATTAAGTGTAATTTTGTGGCCTCAAACATAGATCTAGGTTACTATTAAAATTTATTTATGGGGTTGATACTTAAGCGTATATTTGACTTTCTTCTAGCGCTGATTTCTTTGATTATTTTCTCGCCGCTGATCTTGATTATAGCGATAGCTATCAAACTCGAGGATCGGGCGGGTACTGCTATATATAGTCAGGAGCGGATTGGATATAAGGGGCGCCCATTTGTCTTGTACAAATTCCGCTCTATGAAGATGAATGCAGAGGACGAAGGTGCTCGGCTCTGTCAGGGAGAGAAAGATGATCGTCTTACGAGGGTAGGAGCATTTATTAGAGCGCATCATTTAGATGAGTTCCCTCAGCTCTGGAATGTCCTGAAGGGTGATATGTCTTTCGTTGGCCCGAGACCCGAGAGGGAGTTCTATATCAAGCAGATTATGGAGCGCCGCCCAGATTACGTCCGCTTGTATGCCCTAAGACCGGGCCTGTTTTCGTATGCCACCTTGTATAATGGCTACACAGATACGATAGAAAAGATGATTCGCCGATTGGACTATGACTTACAGTACTTGGAGAGTGTTTCGATGTGGACGGATGTTAAAATTATCTTTCTTACGTCATTTTCTATTATCTTTGGGAAGAAATTTTAGTTCAGATAATATTGTATCTAGAGGTTAAGTAAACAATTATGATAAAACTGATAACCCGATCAACCCTTATTTGCCTACTCTCCATTCTGTTTTTGGGAACGAGCTGTGATGCACCGAAGCAGTTTGCATACATGCAGGACGTAGACTACGCAAAGCAATATGCCGTATTGCATAATAACGAGGTCGTCATTTCTTCAGGCGATCGTATTAGTATATATGTAGGGAGTGCATTCCCCGAGCTTGCTGCCCCTTTCAATGGTGGCGCTTTTGATGCAGGTGGAGGACTCACAGCCCTTACTGGAGGACCGACATCAACTCAAGGTCCTTCTGATGAGGATAGCCGAGGGCAGCGTAGGCTGGGGTATTTGGTCGGTTTGGACGGCAGTATAAATTTCCCTGTGTTAGGTAAGGTGCAAGTTGCGGGTAAAACACTCCCAGAGATTAGGACCATGCTTGAGGGACTGATCATTGAGAGCAAATACCTGACGGATCCTAGGATTGAGGTGTTTCTAGCTAACTATAAAATATATCTCCTTGGTGCTATCGCCAATCAAGGCAAAGGACAAGCTGGAGGCCAAGGGCAGGGAGCCCAGCTCTCCATGTTCACGCCTCTTTCGGAGGTTCGAGGAGGTGTGTTGCGTGTAGAGGCTCAAGATCGGGTCAATATTCTAGAGGCTATTGCGATGACGGGAGATTTGCCTCAGAACTCAAGGGTGGATAAAATTAAGGTTATTCGTAAAGAAGCACTAGGCTACAAAACCTATGCTCTAGACCTTACGTCTGTCGATGTTTATCAATCGCCAGCATTCTATCTCATGCCTAATGACATTGTTTATGTTCAGCCTCGCTACCGCAATGTGGAAACTATCGACAGAGCTATGCAGCTTAGTGGGTATGTATTCTCAACCATATCATCTATCACAGCGCTAGTGGCGCTGGTTAAACTCGCTAAGTAAAAGGAATACGTCGTATGACTCCAGCTATTACACCGCAGTCTTCCTCGAAGCAAACCAAATCCGCAGGAACAGTCGTTGCAGATATCAATCTGATTGACCTGTTCTTCTATCTCCTTGGGTACTGGAAGTGGTTCCTACTATCAATCCTCTTGTGTACGGGCTATATGTATTATAAGTCTGCTAAGCAGGCTTATACTTATGAAAGCGTTGTGACGGTCATCGTGCGAGATCCGGCTCAGCGTACTTCTATTGACCTTGATTTGGTCGGTAGACGTAGCCGTGTCAATATAGAGAACGAGCGTCTTCAACTACGCTCTCGTGTCGTAATCGCAAATGCTATAAAGGCTATTAATGGCCATGTCCATTACGGCATCATAGATGGTTTGCGCCCTATTGAATTGTACAAATCGGCTCCTATACAGGTTACCTTTGCTGATTCGTTGGATCAATACCATCAGTTTGAAGTCACATACAAGGATGCTTCTTCGATTGTGTTGAGCCGAGAAGGAGGAGAAACCAAACAGGTACAGTTGGGGGAGGAAGTGACATACGAGAAGAGTCGGCTTATTGTAGTTCCGTCTAAGGGTTATAATGAGCCGTGGCCTAATAAAGCTATTAAGATAACTCGCTTGCCAGTAAAGGATTTGGCTGCGTCCTATCAAGGCCGTTTGTTTATTGGACAACCTGAGAATAGGGCCACAGTACTCAGCCTAACGCTTACGGATAACTCCAAGCAACGTGCAACCGACCTGCTTGAAGCAATCGTTGATGCTTACAATACGGAAACAAGTAGCGTTCGTAACCAAATTGCTGTCAATACTGCTCGATTTATCAATGAGCGCATTGCTAACTTGAGTGAGGAGCTAGATGCGTTGGCGAGTAATATTGATAGCTTCCAAAGGGCTAATAACTTTATTGCTCCCGAAGTGGTGGCTGGAGCATACACCAGTAGAGCGCAGACAGGGCATGAGGCTTCTTTTGAAATAGATGCTCAGAAGCGCCTCGCTAGATACTTCCTTGATTTTATCAACAACCCAAGTAAAAGGAGTGAATATCTGCCGCAAAATATAGGGTTGAATAATGCAGCCTTGGAAACGGCTATCACAGCATATAACCAAGTTAAACCTGAGTATGACCGTTGGCTTGCTACTACTGGAGGCATGGAAGACCACCCCATGGTTCAGAAATACGCCAAGGCTATGGAGCAGACGAGAATGTCGATTAGTCATACTTTAGAGGGCTATATCAAGTCACTTGATCTACAGCTTAGAGAAATTGAGATTCGCAATAGACAAGGGCTGGCCGAGATGATGGCGGTTCCTAATAAGCAGCGTCAGTGGCTTGACATTGAGCGTCAGCAGAGAATGAAGGAAGCTCTCTATACCCAGCTCCTATCCAAAAGGGAGGAGAATACTTTGGCTCAGACAGCTCAGAGTAATAATGCCTATGTTATGGATTTTGATACAGGGTCGAATAGCCCTATTAGCCCAAATACAACACGTACGTTGCTCATTAGCTTTGCAATCGGACTTTTTATTCCGACGGCCTTCTTCCTTCTAAAGCTCCTTGCAGATACTAAGGTCCGTACACGCAAAGACGTCTTGGAGCGTGTCAGCATTCCTTATTTGGGCGATATCCCACAGTCGGATACGAATCTCTTCGTGGCTGTAGAGCCTCAGGGGTCTGACGCCATTACGGAGGCGTTCCGAGTGCTTCGTACGAATATGGGTTTTATGAAGAAGTATGGAAGAACTTCGGGGCAGCGCATCATGTGTGTGTCTTTTGGCGCTAATGCGGGGAAAACCTTCACGACTTATAATTTGGCAAGAAGCCTTATCTTCGCAGACAAGAAAGTCGTGATAGTTGACTTAGACCTGCGTAAGGGGATGATGAGTAAACGCCTAGAGATGTCCGGACGAGGAATGACGAACTATCTATCCGATGATTCTATCAAAATAGAGGATGTTCTGCGTCAAGATAAGAACTGCCCGAGCCTTCATGTTATCCCAATTGGTAGTTCTGCTCCTAACCCTGCAGAGCTATTAATGAGTGAGCGACTGGATGCTCTAATGGATGAGCTGAGCGCGAGGTATGACTATGTCCTTATTGATGGTGTACCGTTTGGTATTGTTGCTGATGCTACGATTGTCAATAGGGTTGTTGATTTGACATTGTTCATTCTTCGCTCAGGGACTGTAGACCGACGAGTATTGCCAGACCTACAGCTCCTCTATGACGAGAAGATATTAAATAATATGGCCATAGTACTTAACGGGATCTCCTCTCAGAATAAGGGCTACGGTTATGGCTACGGCTACGGCTACGGTTATGGTTACGGCTACGGTTATGGCTATGGCAATAAGAAAGAGCGGAGTGGTATTTTCTCTCGGTTCAGAAAATCATAGTTACCTATGAGGTCTGCTAAACACGCTTATCTCATTATGGCACATACGGACAAGTACCTGTTACAGGTACTTGTCCGTATGCTTGATGATGAGCGGAACGATATCTATCTTCATGTAGATAAGAAGTGGAAAGAGTTTTCTCCCTCTTTTTTGTCTGTAGTGCATGCCAATCTCTATATTCTGGATAAACGTATCGATGCTCGCTGGGGACATGCTAACTTGATAGAAGTAGAATATAACCTGTTTGAAGAGGCTTATCGTAGAGGAGGGTACCTTTATTATCACTTGCTTTCTGGGGTAGACTTGCCCATTAAGTCTCAAGACTATATCCATCGTTTCTTCTATGAGCATCAAGGAACTGAGTTTGTTTCTTACTGGGATCCGCATCAGCCTAATTATGATGCAAAGCTTAAGATCAGCCGCTACTATTTATTTATGAAGTATGAGAAAATTTCATGGAGGCTCCCTAGTATTCTGATAGCTAAATGTAGAGAGCTTCTCGGACGCATACTTCCCCAGAGAAAAGCAGAGTACGAATACAAAAAGGGTTCTCAATGGATAAGTATTACTGGTCGGGCAGTGTCGATGCTTCTTGAGCATCGCCCTTTTGTCCAAAGAAGGGCTAAATACACTCGAGCAGGGGATGAGATTTTTCTACAAACGCTTCTCTGGGAGTACATGCATGATAGCTTGCATGTATATAAAGGCACATATGACCGTGCTGCCATGAGGGAGGTTCGATGGGCACCCTATGCAAACTCTCCTGATACCTATACGATGAAGGATAAGGACTTCTTGCTAGCGTCTGATATGTTGTTCGCTCGTAAATTTAGTTCCGAAGTGGATCGTGAGATTATTGACTTCATACAAAAAGAATTTGCGAAGTAATATTGATTGATCTTTCTCTATTCCCTCAACTATTTAATCCTAGACTATGCCTCAGTTGATCTATCGCATTGCAGAGCAGTATCTCGTGCTCAATACACTCGACCCTATTGCTACGGCAGCTATCTTGCCGAATTATGAAGCTTTTCGCCAAGCCTGCCTTCCCGATGGAGTGCAGCCTTTGGTTGAGGTATGGGGCGACTGCTCTTGTACCTCATCTGTAGACGACAAGCTCTTGGAGGAAGTCGAGGATATCTATTACCACTCCCGGGTATATAGGCGGGCTAACTCTGATATACGCATAGAGATGACGCATTTGGGCGTAGAGGAGGTTGGTTGCTTTAGCCCCAACTGGCGTCAGCTCCATTGCCGATCTTCGCTGACTAACAAGAGAGCTCGCTATTTGATTGATCGTCTTATCATGATTGCTTTCAGCATCGTGACTTCGGAACTTCGTATGCTCAAGGTACATGCCTCCGTCACAGAGCTTCATGGAAGAGCTTTGATCTTCTTGGGCGTTAGCGGGACGGGGAAAAGTACTCATAGCCGTCTGTGGCGTCAGTTTGTGCCTGAGGCTACTCTGCTCAATGATGACGAGCCTATCGTTCGGGTTATGCCTGATGCTTCGGTTAGGGTTTACGGTTGCCCTTGGAGTGGCAGTACGCCCTGCTACAAGGATCGTTGGGCCGAAGCTGTGGCATTTGTACATCTACGCCAAAGCCCAGAGAATAAACTCACAAAGCTCTCGACACTTCAGGCCTTCGATTCTCTCTTTTCCTCCTCGGCTTTTATGTTCTCCGAGTCTAGAGTTCGAGAGCAAGTGTTCAATACTGTTGCTGATGTTTTGGAGCGAGTACCCGTATACCGATTAGACTGTAGGCCAGATGAGGAGGCTGTTTCTCTGACTAGATCTTTGCTTTAGTATTATTATGGATACGCGCCTGTGCCGTGTGCTTGTGCTCGATAACGAGGTGTTCTTCGCCCAAATCCTCAAAGAGCTTGAAACGGGCAAGCGGGTAACGATATTTGCTAAGGGCTGGAGTATGCTTCCGATGATCTGGCAGGAGCGGGACACCCTACTTCTGGCGCCTCTATCGGTAGATAGTATATCGCTGGGGCGAATAGTTCTGGTCAAGCTCTCTGACAAAAGATATGTCATTCATCGAATAGTCAAAATGGATGGGGAGCAACTAACCTTGCGAGGTGACGGCAATCCATATCAGATAGAGCTCTGCACCAAATCTCAGGTGTTGGCTGAGCTCGTTGGCGTAAAGCGCAATGGCAAGATGATGATGCGTGGCTCTAAGCGTTGGGCTATATTTGAGCATTTGTGGCCTAGGCACCCGCTGCTACGGCGTGCCTTGCTGCGTATCTATCGTCGGCTGAACTCGATCTCTTTGTGATGAGCGGAACGAAAAAGCAAAGCCTCGGCTTCCTTTGTGGGAGCCGAGGCTTTTTGATTGACTGAGCTAGAGGATCATTACTCTGCTACTAGAGAAGCACGATAGAATGCCGTTGGAGCAAGTGTCTTGCTCTGCTCGTGTAGGTACTGACCAATAGTCTTTTTGTTGTCCTTAACAAACTCCTGCTCTAGGAGCGTATTTTCCTTGTAGTACTTCTTGAGCGCACCCTGAGCGATGTGGTCGATCAGGTTCTCTGGTTTGCCAGCCTCGCGAGCCTTCTCACGTGCGATCTCGAGCTCACGCTCCTTTATCTCGGCAGGTACATCAGCCTCAGTGATACCAACTGGGTTCATAGCAGCGATCTGCATCGCTACGTCGCGAGCCACCTGAGCGTCGATAGCTTCGTTGAAAGCAACGATGGTAGCCAGCATATTGCCGGGGTGGATGTAAGAAGTGGCAGCAGCACCCTTAACGAACTCGTAGATGCCGAGCTCCATCTTCTCACCCGTCACACCGCTACGCTCGGTGATGTGTTCCTGTACAGAGCGACCATCGGCCATGGGGGCAGCGAGGATCTCTTCCTTGCTAGCACCACGCTTTTCAGTAGCTACAGCTAGTACAGCCTTGGCTAGGTTGATGAAGTCTTCATTCTTGGCTACGAAGTCAGTTTCGCACTTAATGCCTACCACTACAGCGAAGTCGCCATCGTGAGCAGCTAGTACGCAACCTTCTTCGGCGTCACGGTCGCTACGCTTAGCTGCGATAGCCTGACCACGCTTGCGTATGATCTCAATAGCCTTGTCGAAGTCGCCTGCTGCTTCTTCGAGGGCCTTCTTGACGTCCATCATACCAGCACCCGTCATCTTACGGAGCTTGGCGATGTCTTGAATTGATACAGCCATTGTATTATCTAATATCTTTTGTTTGGTTTAACTTACTTCTTATTAGAAGACTCGGAGGCTACTCACTATGGGGTAGCCTCCGAGCTTTATTAAGAATCCTAGTCTTCCTGCTCTTCTGTTGCTACGGCTTCTTCTTGAGCAGTGCCACGCTCACGGCGAGCACCACTGCGTCCGCGACGGATGCGACGTGGTTCTTCTTCGCCAGCTTCTGCGGCTTCGCCCTTACCCTCAGCCTTACGCTCTTGTAGGCCTTCTGCGATAGCAGAGCACATGGCGCTTACGATGAGCTCTACTGCGTTGGCAGAGTCGTCGTTGGCAGGGATAACGTAGTCTACATTGTTGGGGTTGCTATTGGTGTCCACAATAGCAAACACAGGGATACCTAGGCGATTGGCCTCGGCTACAGCGATGTGTTCCTTCATCACGTCTACAACGAAGAGTGCAGATGGCAGACGATTCATATCAGCGATAGAGCCTAGAGTCGTCTCCAGCTTAGCACGCTGACGTGTGATCTGGAGCTTCTCACGCTTAGAGAGATTATCAAAAGTACCGTCGCTGGTCATCTTGTCGATGAGGGTCATCTTCTTGACGGCCTTACGGATCGTTGGGAAGTTGGTAAGCATACCACCGGGCCAGCGCTCCGTCACATAAGGCATACCAACGCTCTTAGCTAGTTCGCCTACAGAACCCTTGATTTGCTTCTTGGTAGCTACGAATAGGATACGCTTCCCACTCTTGGCCATCTGCTTGGCGATCTCAGCTGCTTCGTCTATTTTGGCAACTGTCTTGTGAAGGTCGATAATGTGAATATCGTTGCGCTCCATGAAAATGTATGGAGCCATAGCTGGATTCCACTTACGAGTGAGGTGACCGAAGTGAGCACCAGCGTTGAGGAGTTGTTCAAATGAAACCTTTGACATGATTGTTTTCGTTTACGTTCTATTAATGTATTGAATACTTTCAACCGACAGGTAGTACTGAGCTAAGTATTATGCTCGTAATCCTGACGATTTAGATACTAAACGCGACAATAGTCTGCACCTATCACTAGGCGACAGAGTATTAACGCTTGCTGAACTGGAAGCGCTTGCGTGCCTTGGGGCGACCGGGCTTCTTACGCTCTACTGTGCGAGCGTCGCGAGTCATGAAGCCTTCGGCGCGTAGAGCTGCCTTGTCCTCTGGATTGATCTTAACCAGTGCACGAGAGATGGCTAGACGAGCTGCTTCGCTCTGACCCTTGAAACCACCACCCTTGAGGTTGATCTTGATGTCGTACTTCTCTACAGCGTCGAGCGTAGCGAGTGGCTGACGCACGATATACTGAAGGATAGACGATGGGAAATAAGTAGCGATGTCACGCTTGTTGATCGTGATCTTACCAGTGCCTAGAGATACATACACACGGGCAACGGCGGCCTTGCGACGGCCAATAGCATTGATTTGTTCCATGTCGTTTGTCTTACTTTAGGGTGTTAACATCTACGAAGCGTGGTTGCTGAGCTTCGTGCTTGTGATCAGATCCTTCGTAAACGTAGAGGTTGCCGATGATCTTATCGCCAAGACGATTCTTTGGGAGCATACCCTTAACCACCTTGCGGAAGAGGCGATCGCTACCCTTGGCCTGAAGAGCGCGAGGGCTGAATGCACGCTGTCCGCCGGGATAGCCTGAGTACTTGAGATAAACGCGGTCGTCCCACTTCTTACCAGTGAGCACTACCTTTTCTGCATTGATCACGATAACGTTGTCACCGCAATCAACGTGAGGCGTAAAGTTAGGCTTGTACTTGCCACGAAGGAGCTTAGCCACCTTGGAGCATAGACGTCCAAGTGACTGACCTTCAGCATCGACTACTACCCAACCTTTGTTTGCAGTTGCCTTGTTTGCAGAAACGGTCTTGTAGCTTAAAGTGTCCATTTCTTTTCTGTTAATTGTTAATTTTTAATAGACGAAGCCCCCTGCTTGCTGCTTAACTCCCTCATACTTGCAGCGGCTTTATTCGGACACAAGCCAGCCACTCGTATGCTATATACATATATTAATGTGTAGGATTAGGAAATCAAGTCTTAGCGGTAGACTCCTAGCACTATATTGATAATTTTAGCGGTGCAAAGGTACGAATAATAATCCGAATGACAATCTTCTGTTCATCTGCTTGTTATTGAGGGGGGGGAGGGGGCATCTCGAAAATATATGCTAGGCTATCTGTGGATACGCCAAGCTGAGGCTGATGTCTATCACCGTTGTTGGTTGTCGTTTGGTTTAGATATGGCTTTGTTCGTTGCAGGGAGAGTTGGCGAACCCAAGGCGATTCTGCTATCTTTTGGTTAAGGAGTGTAAAAGACTTGCTGAAGAATTTCGGGAAACAGAGTCGGGGTTTCTAAAGTTTGATGCCATGGTTTGCGAAAGTTGTAGGGAAGATCCTCTGAGATGAGTGGACTAATCCTCGTTGATGTGTCCACTAATTCCAAAAGATTGATGGGAAGAAACTCTAAAATTTGTCCTTTGTCTTAGATGAAATCGTCGGAGTGTTTGTTTTATCTATTTCTTTACTAGTCTATTATGTTCTCCTTGTTTTAGGTGGCTATATTGGTTCGTCTGGGAGTAAGTGCCAGAATGAGGGTGCGTGCCGTGTGGAGCCTTCTAGAGGGCGAATATGAGGTCAGCTCGAATTTGGTCAGCTGTCCGCCCTTTCAGTTACGATGTGCCAGTCGATGCTGTTTGTAGTCGTTTTCTGTTAAAATCTGTATTTATTTTCTGCTTGAGGCTGCTGTTTAGCTGTGAGAGTGGGTTCAAGTGCAATTATTTATGATAAGACGGCAATTATCTGAAGGTGTTTTTTTGTTTTATTTGATTGATTTTAAGTGTTTTTAATGATTTGATGTTTGGTGGTAATTGTTTTTATTTATTGGGCCGTTTGTTCTATCTTCGCACCTCGGATCTGCTTTCAGAGAGTGTATGGTACGCATTGGGGAATGACCTCAGCTTCAGTAAACCTGTATTGGGTGTATAGGAGATTGTGCCGATTCGTAGCTTGGCTGGAGGGATAGATTTAGATGCACTAATGCATACTTTAGTTTCAGAATTATTTTGTAGATTTATGAATGACAGCAATGCAAGGTCTTTGTTTAGAGAAAAGTATGCCGCTCCCAAGGTTGTGAGTGGTTTTAGGTTTGTTGGCGCTTTGAGTTTGCTCGCCTCTATGTCAATCCAAGGAGATGCTTACGACTATGACGAGGGTGGTTCGCATGAGGGTGTGGTTGTAGATGGCGATTTGTAATTAACTTTTTGTCAATGATGTTATTTTTATGAGGAATTGGATATATACATCAAGTGTTTTGGCGCTATCTCTTTTGCTTGGTGCTGCTTGTAGCAAGGAACAAGATGTGGCTTCTCTGCAGAAGTTCTCCTTCTCTATCTCGGGGAGTGTAGCCCAGCCTGAGTGGGTCGATATGGAAGGGGACGACAACCTCAGGGCCTTTACACTCAAACCCAACGATCGAGAGTATCCCAAGATTGATCTGCCAGTGGTCAAGGAGAAAGGCTTCGAGTCTTTTGTGTCGGTGGTGTGGATATTCCCAAAAACTCTCACTCAGAGGTTGAAAGATGGGGTTAAACCAGCCGATGATAAAAACGAGGCTTTACGTATCTATGTAGAAGATAGCGGAGATCCAACAAAGTTGGATAGCCATGCGGGGAAGAATATGAGCAATACCTCCATCAGTCGTAACCAGAAAGGGGTTTCTCGTATCATTAACCGCAATGGCAAGTATCGTGTTTTGATTGGTTTCGACGTACAGGGAGGAGCGACCTCGACTAATAATCATAATTCGATGCTTGACGCGTTTCGGTCAGGGCAAGAGTATAATACGTTCATAGCACTCAATCCACCACTTCAGCAGGCCTCTCGGACTAGGGTAAGTATTCATCGCATCTATTTCCCTGTAACGCACGACGCAGAGAGTATAGACAAGATTAAGGCCAATGTCCCTAATTTGCCACCCTTAAAGTATCTCGAAGGAGGGGAGCCTTATGTAGTGGGTGAGTCTGCCACGAGTATGGCTGAGATAGCGACAAAAACGGATGATGGCTATGAACCCAATGATCACAGTGGTTATTATAAAAACAAGTCTAATCCTAAAATCTTTGAGCTGCCATTTTTTAGTCGCTTTGGAGAGAAGGTTACAACAGAGAATCGGGAGAATCGCCTCACTCATGGTAGTGCTATTGAGGCACGCTTCAAGATGGCAGGAGTCTTGCTAGCCCTTAAGTTCAAGAATGATACAGGGAGGGCAATAAAAATTAAAAGCCTGCGTACCAAGAGTAGTCGGCTTGCTTACTCGGGGTACTACGAGCTTTGGCCAAGCATTCTAGGTAGTCGATATAAGAATGTCAAAAACTCCACATTTGACAATCAAGTAGGTGTGCCATTCTTTTCGAGAGGCCAAAATGAACAGCAGTCCAATCTTTTGCGTCAAGCGATGTATGAATTCAAGTTTCGTGATGCTCGAAATAATCTTAAGGAGTTGGACGTAGCTCGTGATGGAACGACTGGTGGTCGTGCCTACCTTTGGGGGGCTATTGACTTGGATCAATCGTACACAGGTCCCAAGCAGACTCGTTGTCAAGTGGTTTATGAATACGCAGACCAGCCCGGCCGCCAGTTTGTATCCAAAGTGGTGGTCTTGTCGCAGAAGCCGGGCGGGGCTAAGGTTGATTTTGAGGAAGGTAAGGCTTACTTGATTACCGTCCCTATTGTAGAGAAAGGCAGGATTTAAGCCGCCCTCTTGGGGATAATTGGTCGAAATCTGAACTACCGAGAGCGATAACCATATCTTCGCTCTCGGTGGTTTGCTTTTTCCTCTACGTGGGCGATTGGGTATTGATGCGTACCTTTGTCACAACATAGATCAAGAGAGATAGAATAATCAGCATAGATACGGATGATCGTTTGCATCGCAGAGAAGCCCAGTGTCGCCAAAGATATAGCCGCCCTGCTTGGGGCGAATAGGCGTGTCGTGGAGCGAGGTGTGGGGTATATGGAGGGGAATGGTTATCAGGTAACTTGGACTTTTGGTCATCTCTGTACGCTTAAGGAGCCTCACGACTACCACCCCGAGTGGAAGCAGTGGAGCATCTCGGCTCTCCCTATGATCCCTGATAGGTTTGGCATCAAGCCCATTGATATAGATAACTACAAGAGGCAGCTCGAGGTTATCGAACGTCTGATGCAGACCGCCACGATGGTTATCAACTGTGGCGATGCTGGGCAAGAAGGAGAGTTAATACAGCGCTGGGTACTCCAGCGTACGCGGTGCTCTGTGCCCGTGAAGCGTCTATGGATCTCATCGCTCACGGACGAGGCAATTCGAGAGGGTTTCCAGAATCTGCGTGATGCCTCCGACTTCCAGTCGCTCTATGAGGCTGGTTTGGCTCGTGCCATAGGTGACTGGCTGCTGGGAATGAATGCTACACGCCTCTATACGGTGCGCTATGCTCCTCGTGGCCAAGTCCTCTCTATTGGTCGTGTACAGACCCCGACATTGGCACTCATTGTGCAGCGTCAAATGGAGATCGAACACTTCAAGCCCGAGGCTTACTGGGAGCTTAAGACGCTCTACCGAGAGGTAGCCTTCAGTGCCGAGAAAGGGCGGTATCAGGATCAAGTCAAGGCGATGCAGGCCTTGGAGGTTATCCGGGATCGACCTCTGACGATTACCTCGGTCAAGAAGAAGGCTGGCAAGGAGCTTCCACCAAGGCTGTTTGACTTGACTAGCCTCCAGGTAGCTTGCAATAAGAAGTTTGGTCTGACGGCCGAGGAAGCACTTACCACAATCCAAAGTCTCTATGAAAAGAAAATCACCACCTATCCTCGTGTCGATACCACTTATCTGAGCGATGACATTTACCCCAAGGTGCGTGATATCCTTCTGGGCTTGGTTGCCTATAGACATCTGACGACCCCGATTGTGGCGGAGAAAGCCATTCGTAAGAGTAAGAAAGTCTTCGATAACAGTAAGGTAACCGACCACCATGCGATTATCCCTACGGGGCAGCCCGTGCATGGCTTGTCTGCGAGAGAGGGGCAGGTCTTTGACCTTGTCGCTCGCCATTTCATTGCCGCCTTTTATCCCGACTGCGAAGTCAGCACGACTACGGTGCAGGCTCGGGTGGAGGAGGTCGGCTTCAAGACCAGTGGGCGAGAGGTTCTCAAGCCCGGCTGGCGTGTCGTATTCGAGCAAGACAAGGCTCAGGCTAGGAAGATTGAGGGAGATAAGGATGAGGAGGCCGAGGAGCAAGATAGTGATAAGGTATTGCCGGCCTTCGTTGAGGGGGAGAGTGGTCCGCATCAGCCAGATCTCAGAGAGAAGCAGACAACCCCCCCAAAGCCCTATACCGAGGCAACGCTCCTCAGAGCTATGGAAACAGCGGGTAAGCTGGTCGAGAGTGAGGAGCTGCGAGAGGTGATGAAGGAGAATGGTATTGGTCGTCCGTCTACACGTGCCAATATCATCGAAACGCTCTTTAGGCGTGGTTATATTGTCAAGGAGAAGCGTAGTCAGCTCAAGGCTACCGCCACGGGGATAGGGCTGATTCAGACGATCAATTATGAGCTACTCAAGAGTGCCGAACTTACGGGGCAGTGGGAGTACAAGCTCCGCCAGATCGAGCGCAGAGAGCTTGCTGCGGCAGACTTCATTCATTCGCTCAAGGAGATGGTTGTCGCTCTAGTGGCTGAGGTTATGTCGGGGCGCTCGTCTATACCTCCAGCCGTCACCTCCGAGCCAAACGAGCCGATCGCTCCATTATGTCCCCGATGTGGAGTGGGGCGGATTATTCGTGGGCGTACGGCTTACGGCTGTAGTGCGTATGCCTCGGGTTGTAACTATCGTATGAGCTTCGAGGAGTACGAGCAGGCTTTGGGTGCTTCGCTGTCTCGTTGAGCAAGGCCGAGAGCGTGGATATTTTGCATTACCTTTGTTATTGGAGCCTTAGAGGTGGGGTGTCGTAATCCGATGAGTCCTATCGCAGGGTGATATACATTATTATATATAGTAAAATGATACTCAGAACTGAGGGATTAGTCAAGAAATATCGAGCCCGTACGGTGGTTAATCATGTTTCCATTGAGGTGGGGCAGGGGGAGATTGTTGGTTTACTAGGTCCCAATGGAGCTGGTAAGACGACGACTTTCTATATGACTGTAGGGCTCGTTGTACCCAATGCCGGACGCATCTTTCTCGATGAGCAGGATATTACTAAGTATCCCGTCTATAAGCGGGCACGTGCTGGGATCGGCTATTTGGCTCAGGAGGCATCAATCTACCGCAAGATGAGTGTGGAGGATAACATTATGTCCGTCCTCGAGCTTACGGGGCGTACCAAAGCTGAGCAGCAAGCGCGTCTAGAGGAGCTTATCGGTGAGTTTCGTCTAGAGAAGGTGCGTACCAATCATGGTAATAGGCTCTCTGGTGGGGAACGTCGTAGAGCTGAGATTGCTCGTTGCTTGGCTATCGACCCTAAGTTTATCATGCTAGACGAACCTTTTGCAGGGGTAGACCCTATTGCGGTGCAGGATATTCAAGCCATTGTCGCCAAACTCAAGCATAAGGATATCGGTATTCTCATTACGGATCACAATGTCTACGAAACACTAAGTATTACAGATCGGGCTTACTTGCTCTTTGAGGGCAAGGTGCTTTTCCAAGGTACAGCAGAGGAGTTGGCCGAGAATGAGATTGTGAGAGAGAAATATCTAGGTAAAGACTTCGAGCTAAGACGCCGAAATTTCGACTTGGAGGCACTTAGTTAGTGAAATATTTTGGCTGGCGTTTTGCGTAATCCAAATATTTGCTTTACCTTTGCATTCGCAATTCAGGGAATGGCCTTGTGATTGCTGAGTGGCTGGCCCATTCGTCTATCGGTTAGGACGCCAGATTTTCATTCTGGAAAGAGGGGTTCGATTCCCCTATGGGCTACAAGAATAAAAAATAAAAGTAGAAAGAAGCAGAAATGGCAAATCATAAGTCATCGATCAAAAGAATTCGTCAGACGAACGCTCGTCGTCTGCACAATCGTTACTACGCAAAGACAGCACGCAATGCTGTGCGTAAGTTCCGTGCTCTTACCGATCATGCTCAAGCTACAGAGATGCTACCCAAGCTGGCGTCTATGCTTGACCGTCTAGCTGGTAAGAATATCATCCACAAGAATAAAGCAGCTAACCTGAAGTCCAAGTTGGCTAAGCAGGTTCTCAAGCTCGCTTAATCTACCGCATCCCTAGAGGGTGCTTCAAGGCTGGCCCATTCGTCTATCGGTTAGGACGCCAGATTTTCATTCTGGAAAGAGGGGTTCGATTCCCCTATGGGCTACCAAACTAAGTCTTCTCTCATTTTTTGAGGAAGACTTTTTTCTGTTTAGACTTGGCTTCTTAGGTGTAGCGTGTCGTCATGGGTTGCCTGATGGGGTAGGCCTGTCAGGAAAAGGGAGAAGCCCACTGCTCCCTTGCCTCAAGTGAAAACAGAGTAAGGCTCAACTTTTTAATAATTAGTGATAATGATTGGTCATCAGAGATTTATGCATATTGATGTTCTCAAGGGGGTTGCTATTTTCTTAGTAGTCCTTGGGCATGTCTATTATTTTGCAGCCAATGGACACACAGATACTATTTGGTTTTTTCTTATTTCTAGTTGGCATATGCCAGCTTTTATGATGCTTGCGGGTTATTTCTCAGGTAAGCCTCTGGATTTGAGTTTTAGGGGAGTATGGAGATACTGGGTGAGTAAAGCGGAGCGACTACTCCTCCCGTTGCTGTTTATTCCGCTTTTATTTAATTGGGTGCAGCACGGCTTCTCTTTGGCTCTTCCTCTGAACATGTATCTATTTAATTATTGGTTTACTTATGTGCTTTTTCTGATATTTTTGGGTTGTTTTATCTTCAGAGGTTGGGAACTCATGTGCTTACTCGCTTGTTTAGATTAACCTCCGAGTCGAAGAAGCTGCTAGTTGATGTTGCGGTTTCTCTCCTGACGATTTGGTTAGTACATCAGATACGTCTATATATAGAGGTGTATCATCTTGGCTTGTACAAGCCCACTCATGCCCAGAATATAGATTGGCTCTATAAGTACTTTTTGCTAGGGTATTGGTTGAAGCGATGTCCCAAGTTGGAGGGGATTGTTAAGAGTGAAGTCGTTGGTATGTTGTCCTTTTTTATTTTTGTTGCTTCAGCCTACGGCTCTTTTGTATTAGGGATGGATTGGGACAATGGTGTTGTTTTGACGTTGAGTGGACTTGTGTTTTCTTATTTTACTGCTAGTCAGCATGTTGTCTTGTTTTGTGGCTCAAAGGCTCAGTCTACTTTAGCTTATCTAGGGCGAGAATCGCTTGCTATATATTTTACGCATTATCTGTTTATCATTGCGATTCCTTGGTTTACTCCATTTGTCTCCAGTCTAACTGGAGGGGGGTATGTTGCTGGTTGGGAATTGCTTCTCGGTTGCTTCGTGGCTGTGTTAATTCTTCTGCCAACTTTGTTGACGATAAGGGTAATTAAAACAAATCGCTACTTGGCGTATTTAATCTACGGAGATCCTTTGGTGAGTAGGCCTTCTTAGTTTGTGTCGTTTCGCGAAGTGTGCTTGTTGGAAGATCAAAAATGCTTGTGAAGTTTTTTATTCTTGCAGGATAAAGCACTACCTTTGTGGGGAGTAAGGAGTAGATGATAATCATTCACAATTCAATGAATACAAATCCTAATAATTTCGCCATTTTTGCTGGGTCGGCCTCGCTCCACTTGGCAGAGCAAATCGCAGAAGGGCTTGGATGCAAGCTCGGTGATATGGAGGTAGAGCACTTCGCCGATGGAGAGTTCTCTGTTTATTATAAGGACAGCATCCGAGGCAAAGATGTCTTCCTTGTGCAGTCTACCTATCCTACGACGGACAACTTGATGGAGTTGCTGCTTATGGTTGATGCTGCCAAGCGTGCATCAGCTCACTACATTGCGGCCGTTATTCCTTATTTTGGTTGGGCTCGTCAGGATCGCAAGGATAAGCCTCGTGTTTCTATCGGTGCTAAGCTGATTGCAGATATGCTCTGCACTGCTGGTATTTCTCGTCTGATCACGATGGATTTGCACGCAGACCAGATTCAGGGATTCTTTGATGTGCCAGTGGATCATCTCTATGGTTCTACCGTATTTGTAGATTATCTCCGCTCAACTTGCGACTTGGAGAATACGGTGATGGCTACGCCAGACGTCGGCGGTACCAAGCGTGCCAATTCGTATGCCAAATTCCTCGGTGTTCCTATGGTGATTTGTCATAAGCACCGCGCCAAGGCGAATGAAGTAGCCGAGATGCGCATCATCGGAGATGTGGAGGGTAAGGATGTGCTACTTGTGGATGATATTGTCGATACAGCTGGCACAATTACTAAGGCAGCCGACTTGATGATGGAGAGCGGAGCTCGCAGTGTTCGCGCATTGGCTACACATGCAGTACTTAGCGATCCTGCTATTGAGCGTATTGAAGCATCGGCTCTTTCGGAAATGATCTTCACCGACTCAATTCCCTTGCGCAAGCCTTGCAGCAAAATCAAGGTGCTTTCCGTAGCCAATGTTTTTGCAGAGGCGATCAAACGCGTCATTAATCACGAATCTATCAGTATCCTCTATTCAATCTAGGGTATAGAGATGCTATATAAATTAGCTCAAGACTGGGACGGCTGAAGCAGGGCTTTCGTCGTCCCAGTCTTTTTATTTGTGTTGTGCTAATGCCTTTCCTCTTGCAGAGGGTGTTTTTTCTGTTTTCTCTGCTTGTTTTGCGGGTTTAGCTTTGTTTTTTTGTGCTATTTGCTGTGTATGCGCAGGCATTCCTCGTCGTGTTCTTTTGTAACTTCTTCTTGGTTTTCAAGTAAATTTGGTAATTGAGATAAAAATTTTTTGTTGTTTTGTAAGTACTTAGTAGTTAATAAATAGGTGTGTAGTCGGACACCCCTAACTGTCAGTTGTCCAAAAATATTTTGCTGTTAGATTTGGTTGATAAATAAAAAGTGTTCTATCTTTGCAACCGCAAACGAGACAAACGGCG
>NZ_JRAR01000005.1:0-808 GCF_000768935.1 Porphyromonas sp. COT-290 OH860
TGTCGATACAGTTAATTACATATTAAAGATAGTAATAATCAGGGATATACACAACGTTTCTAGCCGAAAAGAGGCAAAATACCGTGCAACGGTCTCAAAATGCGAATAATCAAATATGTCAAAGAGCGAATGATGAGATGATAATCTGAAAATCTTCTAAGAGGTTGAATCAGAGTCTCTGCGAATTGTCTAGTGTTTTACTGTACACTTTGGGTTCGCAGGGCCTATGATAGACCAATAAGAGATACCCTAAATGATTAGGTCACCCTCAACTTCGTAGGAAGTTACCTTACCAAAGGTCGATATTTGTCGCTGGTAATTCTTGCCTAGTTGATAGATACGCAGACTGTCCAGTTCATTATCAATGATTGAGAGGAGCTGATGCTTGAGTGTCACAAACTGAGCGGGATCGACGAGACACTCAAAAACAGAGTTCTGCACGCGCTGCCCGAAGTTTTGGCATATGCGAGCGACCTGTCGTAGCCGCTTCTCTCCATTGAGGCTAGAGGTGGAGACATCATAAGTAATAAGTAGGTACATAGGACTACTGGATTAGAAAAACAGGATAGTCATCTAGATCGCCTCTCAAGTGGCGAGCAAGTAGTTGTGCCTGAATGTATGGGAGTAACCCTAGAGGAGACTATTGCGCAATGCCCCGTTCAAAGCTTCTTGTATCTTTCTCGGTGTTTTTTGAGTGTTTGAGCGGCTTGGGGAGCCTTGAATACTATCCCCCTATCCCCATCCCTGAGGGATATTTCCCTCAGGGATGGGGATTTTACGGTTATTTGACACCTTCAAGCACAAGCAG
>NZ_JRAR01000050.1:0-4509 GCF_000768935.1 Porphyromonas sp. COT-290 OH860
CCAACCAGAGTAAAAAGGCAGTTTCAGCAGGAAGCGAACAAGAAGTATCAGTGGCAAAAGAAGCTTCTATAGTGAAGATATCCCTAGGAGAATCATCTCTTAAGTGGAAAGGATTTAAGCCTGGCGGGGAACACTTCGGATCGATCTCTCTTTCTGACGGAGAAATCAAACTTTCAGGAGACAATCTAGTGTCTGGATATGTAGCTGTACAAATGAACAGCATCGCAGTGGAAGACCTAGAAGGTGAAATGGCAGCTAAACTTAAGGGACACTTGGAAAGCGAAGACTTCTTCGACTCTAATAAATACCCCACAGCTAAGTTTGAGTTAACAAACCTCCCAGAAGGAGGTCTTAATCTATCTAAGATCACAGAGCTCACTGGAAACCTAACTCTTAAGGACGTAACAAAGAACATTACTATACCCATAGAAACAATCGAATCAGAATCAAATACAGCATCTTACAAAATTACTAGTAAGACCTTCACAATTAATCGAGCTGATTGGAATGTGCGATACGGTTCTAAGTCTTTCTTTGACAACCTAGCAGATAATTTCATAGAAGACAACATAGAACTTCAGTTTGTTATCTTAGCTAAGAAATAGCACAATCTCATAGATCTAATCCCTAGGATTTACATATAACCACAGGGTTTCAGATACAATCTATTAACCCTATACTTTGGGTTAGCTATTCATCAATCTATATGTAGCTAGCCCCAAAGTATAGGGTGTTATTGTATACTTAGATTATTTTCTATACAAATCAATTCTATCAATAACATGATTATATTACAGGGCCATAAAAAGCTAAATAATAAATACATTTGTACAAAATAAATTTATATAAAATGAAAACAGTATTTCATAAGGCTGACACCAGAGGTGTAGCCAATCATGGTTGGCTAAAGAGCTTCCATACTTTCAGCTTTGCTGACTACCACAATCCAGAACGCGTAAACTTTGGGGTCTTAAGAGTAATCAATGAAGACCGGGTACAAGGAAGTAAAGGATTCGGTACTCACCCACACAGAGACATGGAAATAATTTCTATTCCTTTATCTGGATCTCTAGAGCACAAGGATAGCATGGGTAATGGTAGTGTTATCAAACGTGGAGAGGTCCAGGTGATGTCAGCAGGAACAGGGGTGACACATAGCGAATTCAATGCTTCAGATAACGAAATAGTTCACTTCCTTCAGATTTGGGTGTTTTCTAGAGAAAAGGGGGTTAAACCTCGCTACCAACAAGAGCCCATCGCTCAGTTCCTCAAGGAGAACGAATTTCAACAAATCTTATCTCCTAACCAAGATGATCAGGGGGTTTGGATTCACCAAGATGCATGGTTTAGTTGGGCTGAATTTTCTGAGGACACTAAGAGTTCGTACACCATCAAGAGGAAAGATAATGGAGCCTATTTCTTCGTTATCAGCGGTAGTGTAGAGATAGCTGGCCAAAAACTTAACCCTAGTGACGGATTTGGTGTATGGGAAACTGACGAGGTTTCTGTAAGCGCCTCAAAGGATGCAGTTGTTCTTGTAATGGACGTCCCAATGGAATTACCTGAGTATTTATTTAAAAGATAATAGAATGAAAGTGTTAGCATTTGCGGGAACAAACTCTCGAAACTCAATCAACAAGGCTCTACTAGAATACGCACTAAGCCTTACAGAAGGAATCGATATAGAATGGGTAGATCTTAATGACTACGAGATGCCTATATACTCTATCGAACGTAATGAAGAGGGAGTACCTGCTCCAGCACAACTATTCAAGAAGAAGCTAAACGAAGCTGATGCTATCGCTTGTTCTCTAGCGGAGCACAATGGAGCATTTAGCACTGCTTTCAAGAACTTGTACGACTGGACATCTCGCATTGACATGAATGTATTCGGTAACAAGCCTATGCTGCTCATGAGCACATCTCCAGGTCAGAGAGGTGGAGCTTCTGTATTTGAGTTAGCATGTAATACATTTCCATGGTTCGGTGCGAACATCGTTGCCAAATTCTCCCTCCCGAGCTTTGGAGAAAAATTCGATATAGCACATGGGAAGATTACAGACCAAGAAGCGGATAAGCAACTTCGTGAACAGGTTGCTCTTTGGAGGAAGTTTTTATAATCCAATAAACCTATATTGAGTCAAAAAAAAGGCCGCAGGAAATGGTGCTCCTGCGGCCTTTTTTGATTTCAAGCATATAGAGATACATCTTGATACTTTCCCCTCTTGTTTCACCAACCCACCATCGGACTTTGGTACATTTGTACATTTGTACATTTGCATAAGATGTAAATTTCATCCCGTTTGGAGCAATTTCTTGTGCTGAATGGAAGTATTTATATTCTGAGCATAGCGATGTATATCGGTGTTTTTGTACGTACAAAAACACTACTTGCATTACACAGAAAAACGGAAGGGGAAGGGTGTAATAAAATCACCGTTCTTGGTGATATAACACCATCGCATCGTGCAAATCACTCACCCCACCATTTGTGGACTGTTGGACGGCTAAGACCTGTATCTCTGGCGCATTGAGATTTGTTCGTATTGTCGAGGTTATTTAGCCTCCATTCTCGAACAACACTAGCGTGCTCACTATTCCCTAGTGTCGCAACAGGGCGACCACTCCCCTCTCTCCAATCAGACTTACCCTTTATCTTTGTTACAATGTCCCGTGTAGCTCGAGCAATCTCAAGATGCACATCTTGCTTTCGATAGTTTCTCTTTGGGGCTGGTATTATCACTCCGATAAGCTTCTCAATCGTCTTCCGAGGAAACGTGCGATAATTCTCCTCGTAAGCCTTGAGAGCATCCTCTATATCCTCTTCCGTAAAGTGATTATCCTCTCCAGCTTTAATCTCCTCAAACCGCTCGAGGAAACTATAAGCATCTTCTCTTAACTCATCATAGGGAATACCGCACTTGATTGCGAAGCTAGATAGGCACATCAGAGCAAAGTATCTATGCCCCTCTTTGATTTTTCCGCTCCCCAATATACCAAGATACCAATCATAGAGGTCTCGCTTAACTATCCAGCCCTTATTCGTTTCCCCTCTGATGATGCGCTTCTCGTACCAATCTGGGTACAACCTTTTCGCCTCCTCAATGCCAACCTTGGAGGGGATATATTGAGCCTGCTCAATCTGCTCGACCTCCGCATCTGTCAATGGACTAGTCAAACGATGAAAACCTTTCAATTTTCTGTAATGGTCGTTGAGTTCTTTTATCGTGAACAGAGGGGCTTCTTCATCATAGAACGCTGTTACTCGAGTGCCGAATTTCGTCAGTGTCTCAGGCAGTCTAAACCCCTGAAATATGCCCTGTATTTGCAAATCCTCGTCATTATCAAGCACTGATGTAGACTTATTCCAAACGATGCGAGTTATCCCCTCCTTGAGCTTCTGAAGGAGCATCACAGACTGCGGAAATAGCGCAACAGGTTTCTCGAACAGATAGTACACGTGCAAGCCATTTCCACTATTGACTATGATGTTTGGTCGAGGGGTATGTGTGTCTTTGATGTTATAGATCAGCCACCTAATTTGCTTCTCGGCAACTCCGTCCAAATCAATAGCAAATCCAAAGGCATAACGAGCGTTAGTGCCTTTCCTGCTCCTGCCTATATAGGTCAATGGAGAGGATATGGCAAACCTATGCCCTCTAATCGCCTCGAGCTGGTCTCTAAACCCCCTGTTCAAGATGCGACACTTAGGACGATTAGGGTTAAGAAACATCACAATCCCATTGTAGTGATTGTCGTAGTAGTGTTCCTCTCCAGGCTCTTGGAAATGCAACACTCCCCTACGAGTAAAGACTACCTCGAGGAAACGTTCAAGGCTCAAGGAAGAATAGCCCTCGTCTAAGAGAATGTTACTCTTTAGACTAAAGAGTTCAATCTTATCTGAGATAGAACTAGGAAATCTTTCTTTCTTCATAATTGAATTAAGACCTTAAAATAATTACCCCGAATAGGGATTATGGTAGGGGTTAGCTGCTCGGTCGCTACGCTCCCTCGCAGCACCATTAGGGGACGTTATATTATCAATATAATTGTTTTTACATATTTGGGCAAAAATAAAAGGTTCATTTGGAACCTCAAAATAGGTTTAGCTGCTCGGTCGCTACGCTCCCTCGAAACATTATTGCGGGACATTATATTATCAATAGACTTCGGATATCTTCACAGATAATTACACCGATGCAAGTCATTATTAATCAAATACCAAGAACAACAGACAATCTTGTTTAAATCACAAGAAATCATTAGGATCAAAACATTTTGATCCTATATGTGTTATTAATCAAATAAAGTTTATCTAAAAACAACCATACTAAAAAATAAACAAAAAAAATGAAAAAAATCATCAGTTCTACCTTCCTAATTCTGGGCATATTAGCATTTGCGTCTTGTTCCAACCAGAGTAAAAAGGCAGTTTCAGCAGGAAGCGAACAAGAAGTATCAGTGGCAAAAGAAGCTTCTATAGTGAAGATATCCCTAGGAGAATCATCT
>NZ_JRAR01000051.1:0-15222 GCF_000768935.1 Porphyromonas sp. COT-290 OH860
GATTTGATGCGGTTGCCCTGGAAAAACTGCCTCAAGCAGCAAAAACACAACTCTAGAGAACTGAGGCAACGAAGGGGGTGATTGTGCAATAGTCTCATATAGATGTTTGTGTTCGTATTCTGGGCGTTTGCAGAGTTTTTTCGCCTTGCTCTTGACTTTCCTTCCCATCAATTCTCCCCGATCAGTGGACATATCTCCACGGATTGATCCATCAACCCAAGAGGATCAGTCCTTCGATTTCTTAAAAAGTTCGATTGCCCTTTAGGAATGTAGCGAGGCTCTTTTGGTACTCTACACGGAGGGTGCGGAGATGCTAGGCCCAATTGGACGCATATCCCTCGGGCTTGTATGATACACCGCTATCGCCCTGCTGGAGCTGGGGGATTACTTTTTAGGTCTAAGGCCTTGTATGCGTTCGGGGTTTTGGCGGACAAAGTCCGACCAGTTTTTAGTTGCGGAGCTAGAGGCACTTGTCATGGGAGAGGAGGTTAAGAAGTGGTGGCAGAGGGCTGCTGCTAGTCCATCGGTGGCGTCTAGTTCCTTGGGCATGGAGCTTGGGGGGATTTTGAGGTAGCGCTGTAGCATGCCTGCTACCTGCTCTTTGGAGGCATTGCCATTGCCCGTAATGGCTTGCTTGATGCGCATAGGGACATACTCGGTAATGGGGATGTCATACTTGAGAGCCGCCGCCATAGCTACGCCTTGCGCACGACCGAGCTTGAGCATACTCTGCACATTCTTGCCGAAGAATGGAGCCTCGATCGCTAGCTCGTCGGGATTGAACTCCTCGATTAGCCCAGAGATACGATCGAAGATGCGCTTGAGGCGCATATAGTGGTTCTCCATTTTGTCTAGATGGATTACCCCCATGGCTAGTAGCTCGGCCTTGTTGCCGAGGACACGGATCAGCCCGTAACCCATGATGATGGTACCGGGGTCTATACCGAGAATGATGCGCTCGCCTCTCATCCGCCTCTAGAGCTGTTCAAGCTCCATCAGTGTGGTGAAGCCTACGACTGACTGGCCGAACTGGCGAAGGAGCTGCTCTGGGTAGATACGTCCTTGGTCTGCCAGATAGGTCGATAGCTCGCTCTGGCTAGAGGCGACGAACTGTAAGGCATAGCTTAGAGTAGGCTCGTCGCTTGGGGCGGTGACAACGCGCATCAGGCGTGCATCGGCGAGGATACCATGGGCTAGAGTGCCGGGAATGTAAACCTCTTTGACGAAGCGGAGAAAATCATCTTTGATCCTCTCCTCTATGACGAATGTCGTGTTGTAAACGATTTGTATCATGACTGTTCTATATAGGTACGCCTCTACTATGGTGCAGTATTTGGTCGCAACTCCTCAAAAAAATCTACACAAAGATACGATCAATTGAAAATATTATGTACCTTTGCAGTGCAAATCAGACCAAGGGGTATTAGCTCATCTGGCTAGAGCGCGACACTGGCAGTGTCGAGGTGAGCGGTTCGAGTCCGCTATACTCCACAGATCCCCAAGTTAGGACTAGAGGTGGTACAGATCCACTTCTAGTCCTTTGTCTTTGGCGTAGGTCGGTTTTTAGGCATCTACACACAGAGCTTCATCAGGGCTCTGCTCCAATCTACCATTTGTAGAGGAACACCCGTACCGATTGTCCGACCATTTCTAGTCAAGTATGGCTATCTATCTGCCATACGCATCCAATGGAAATATTATCATATCCTATGAAAACAAAATAGAGAGAAGGATAGTTATTGGGATATAGAGCTCGTTTGCAATAGCGACAACAAATCAAAATTTATCATACTCAATAAAAAGAAACTATGTCTAAGTATCTGATCGTAGGTGGTGTAGCTGGTGGCGCTACTGCGGCCGCCCGTATGAGGCGTCTTGATGAGCATGCGGAGATTGTGCTCATAGAGAGTAGTGCCTATATCTCCTACGCCAACTGTGGTCTACCATATTATATAGGTGGCACCATCAAGGATCGTAGTAAACTATTTGTGCAGACCCCAGAGAGCTTCGGTGTACGCTTTGCTCTCGATGTCCGCACACAGCAGACCGTCACGGCGGTGTATCCCGATGAGCATACCGTAGAGATACGGCGTGCCGATGGCTCTATCTATCGTGAGAGCTATGACAAGCTATTGCTATCTCCCGGAGCGATGCCTATTGTCCCCAAGATAGAGGGGGCTGATCTGCCCGGGGTATTCACGATGCGTACGGTAGAGGACACCGACCGCATCAAAACTTTTGTCAATGAGCATAAGCCCCGTAGGGCTGTGATCGTGGGTGGTGGATTTATCGGCCTAGAGATGGCAGAGAACTTGCATGAGCAGGGGATGCAGGTTAGCGTCGTGGAGCTTGCTCCTCAGGTTATGGCTCCAATAGACTTCTCTATGGCCAGCTTCGTACATGCCCATCTGCGTGAGCATGGGGTAGGGCTGTACCTAGGGCAGGGGTTGGAGCAGATTGCCTCTACGGCCTCTGGTGCACTCTCGCTTCGCCTGTCTACTGGCGAGCTACTAGAGGCAGATATTCTGCTGCTCTCTATTGGCGTTCGTCCCCGAACGGAGCTGGCCACTAAGGCTGGTATAGCACTTGGTGAGCGAGGTGGGATCAAGGTCGATGCGCACTTCCAGACTTCGGCGGCAGATGTCTATGCCGTTGGCGATGCTATTGAGTATCCGCACCCTATTACTGGTCAGCCTTGGCTCAACTACCTAGCAGGGCCAGCCAATCGACAAGCTCGTCTAGTAGCCGATGCTATGGTGACGGGTAGCTCGGAGCCATACGAGGGATCTATCGGCACATCTATTGCCAAAGTTTTTGACATCACGGTGGCTGCCACGGGCCTACCGGCTAAGGCGCTCAAGCAAGCTGGTCTACCCTATCAGTCGGCCACTATTCACCCCTCTAGCCATGCGACCTATTACCCCGGAGCTCATCAGCTCACACTTAAGCTTACTTTCGACCCCAAGACTGGTCGTATCTATGGCGCTCAGGCCGTAGGGATAGAGGGGGTAGATAAGCGTATTGACTCAATTGCTCAACTAATCAAAAACTCAGGTACTGTCGCCGACTTGGTCAAGACGGAGCAGGCCTACGCTCCGCCCTTTGCTTCAGCCAAGGATCCCGTAGCTTTGGTCGGCTATGTTGCCTCCAACATTATCTCGGGCAAGGTCAAGCCCCTCTACTGGCGTGATCTAAATCCCGAGGATCTAGGTCAGGCAACGCTCGTCGATGTGCGTACCCCTGCCGAGTATCAGCTGGGGCATATCCCGGGGGCGATCAATCTACCCGTGGACGAGCTACGTGGCTTACTCGATAGACTAGACCCTATGCGTCCCATATACGTATATTGTGCAGTAGGTCTTAGGGGGTATTTGGCGTCGAATATCTTACGCCAGAGAGGTTTCGCCGATGTGCGTAATTTGGTGGGAGGCTTCAAACTATGGAGTGCAGCCACTGCCGACTACAATGCACCTGCACGCCCACGGGAGGTAGTCTCTGCTGCTGCCTCCTACCACACGGCTCAGAGCGATAAGCCTTGTACAGAGATTGATGCTCGTGGCCTATGTTGCCCGGGACCAATCGTTACCCTTGCCAAGGCTATGCAGGAGCTGGAGGTGGGCGACCGCCTACGCCTCGTCGCTACCGACCCCGGATTTGTGCGTGATGCCAAGGCATGGTGCCAGACTACGGGTAACCGCTTCGTAGAGGGTGGGGGAGATAGAGGTGACTACTATGTGACTATCGAGAAGGCCGATCGTACAGCTGCGTCCGAAGCCTCATGTTCTTCATCTGCTCAGCCACAGGGTAAGACCTTCATTCTCTTTAGCGATGACTTGGACAAGGCTCTAGCTACTTTCGTTTTAGCCAACGGAGCGGCTGCTACGGGAGAGAAAGTAACTATATTCTTTACATTTTGGGGCCTTAATGCCGTAAAACGGGGCGGTATTGTACCACCTAAAAAAGATATTTGGGGCAAGATGTTTGGCTTTATGTTACCCAAAGACAGCACAGGATTGGCATTAAGCAAGATGAATATGGGAGGGATTGGCTCGTGGATGATGCGCCGTGTGATGAGGGCGAAAGGCGTTGATTCACTGGAGGCTCTACGTGATCAAGCCATAGCAGCAGGTGTCGAGTTTATCGCCTGTCAGATGTCGATGGATGTGATGGGTATTAGTCGTGAGGAGCTCCTTCCAGAGGTGACGATAGGAGGTGTGGCTACATATATGCAACGTGCTAATCAAGCCAATATAAATCTTTTTATATAATTTTGTTTCGGTAAAATTATGGAAAAGATTCAGACAATCTGTTTAATGCGCGACCTATTTCTTGGGTTGAGGCAGCTAGAAGACCAACTAATCGAGCAAGTAGGAGTAGACCTCAATGAGGCGATTCTTCTCTGTGCTTTAGGTTCAGATAGTAGACTTTCTACAGAAGTTTCTCGTCTGACGGGCTTCTTGCCTGCGCACACATCCAAGTTACTTGCCAGCCTAGAGCGTCGTAATCTTATCAAACGCACGGCTGGGAGCGTAGACCGTCGTCAGGTGGTGTGCCAACTGACGGAAGCTGGACTTAGTAGCCTAGAGACTCTTAGAGGACTAGAGCTAGACTATCCTCCTACACTGCAGAAGTTGCTGTAGGAGCTTCTAGGGAGTAAGAAGGAAATAGCCGGTTGTAGATTTGTATTTGATCTACAACCGGTTTCCCTTTTATTAGCTTAGCTCGTGGCTCTTATAGGCCAAAGGCTGCTTTGATCTGCTCCACGTAGTCGAGCCTTTCCCATGTGAAGAGCTCTACCTCGCACTCCAGTGTGCCACGATGATAGGTTGGGAAGTGCTTGGTTACGACACGTGGCTCACGACCGAAGTGGCCGTATGCCGCAGTTTCTTCGTACATTGGTTGGCGGAGCTTGAGGCGCTGCTCGATGGCGTAGGGGCGTAGGTCAAAGAGAGCGACGATGCGATCGGCGATCTCGGCGTCGCTCAGCCCGATCTTTCTACTACCCTTGGTATCTACATAGATATTAATAGGTTGGGCTACCCCGATGGCGTACGAGAGCTGTACGAGCATCTCGTCTGCTACACCGGCTGCTACCATATTTTTAGCGATATGACGAGCAGCGTATGCTGCCGAGCGGTCTACCTTGCTAGGGTCCTTGCCCGAGAATGCACCACCACCATGAGAGGCTCTGCCGCCATACGTGTCTAC
This sequence comes from Porphyromonas sp. COT-290 OH860, assembly GCF_000768935.1. Taxonomy (NCBI): domain Bacteria; kingdom Pseudomonadati; phylum Bacteroidota; class Bacteroidia; order Bacteroidales; family Porphyromonadaceae; genus Porphyromonas; species Porphyromonas sp. COT-290 OH860. The sequence goes on from NZ_JRAR01000051.1 coordinate 5,209, forward strand.
GATGATCTTGCGCCCGGTCAGACCTGTGTCGCCGTGAGGGCCACCGATGACGAACTTGCCAGTGGGATTGACATGTAGTTTGAGGTTTGAGTCGAATAGCTTACTTACCTCTATGCCATAATTAGCCTTAACGCGAGGCAGAAGAATCTGCTCTACATCGGCTTTGATGCGTGCTTGCATCGCTAGGTCTGCCTCGGCAATAGCCTCGAGGCTATCATTGGCGGGCTTGATGAAGTCGTCGTGTTGGGTGCTGATGACAATGGTGTCGATGCGCACGGGTTGGTGTGCCTCGTCGTACTCTACCGTTACTTGGCTCTTGGCATCTGGGCGTAGGTAAGGCATTAGGTGAAGCTCCTCCTTGCGGATCTTTGCCAGCTCAAGTAGCAGGGCATGGCTTAGGTCAATGGGTAGAGGCATATAGTTCGGTGTTTCGCAACAGGCATAGCCAAACATCAGACCTTGGTCGCCAGCGCCCTGATTTTCTCTATCGGCACGATCTACTCCACGGTTGATATCTGCACTCTGCTCGTGTAGGGCAGAGAGAATGCCACAGCTATTGGCGTCGAAGCAGTACTCACTCTTGGTATAGCCAACTCGGCGAATAACATCACGTGCCGTAGTCTGTACATCTACGTAAGCCTCGCTCTTAATTTCGCCAGCCAGCACAACCTGCCCAGTGGTTACGAGTGTTTCGCAGGCTACTTTGCTCTCTGGGTCTAGAGCCATGAATTGGTCTAGGACGGCATCAGAAATCTGATCCGCCAGTTTGTCGGGGTGTCCCTCCGATACGCTCTCGGAGGTAAATAGATACTTCATATTATCTCAGTTTTTATTGTTGATATATCTGATATGCCCATACGGTATCACTGAGTGAAGCGGTGCAAGTAGAGTGGAAAGCTAAAGGGGAAATAACTACAAATCTCTAGGGCAAGGACTGCCGATGGGTTAGTTCAATAGAAGTAGTTACTACGATTTAGCATTTTTTCTCGTGGTTGCAAGCAGCTCAAATCTCTCCACGTTTGGGTTATTTGTCGCTACAAAGGTACGAATTAAATGCAAATATCCAGCCCACTCGTCCCAAAGATTTGTCGGGACTGGTGGGCTGGATAGATATTAACGGCTTATCTGCGGCTCTTCTTTGCCTAGAATGTGAAGCGGCTGGCGACCTGCTCTCGGAGGCTGTCACGTAGCTCTTCACGCTCGATGAGCTGGAGTACGTCTTCGGCGAAGGCGATACTTAGTAGTCGCTTGGCTTCGTCCTTGGCGATACCACGCTGACGCATATAGAAGAGTGCGCTCTCGCTGAGCTGACCAGTAGTCATACCGTGGCTGCACTTCACGTCATCGGCATAGATCTCCAGCTGGGGCTTAGCCTGCATGCGTGCCTCGCTGCTGAGGAGTAGGTTTCGATTGTTCTGATAGGCCTGCGTCTTTTGGGCATCTTGCGCCACGAGAATACGGCCTGTGAAGACTCCATAGCTACGGTCGGATAGTACGTACTTGAATAGTTCATTGCTCGTGCAGTGAGGCACTGAGTGAGCGATATAAGAGCTGTTGTCTACGTGCTCATCGTCCGAAGCGATCACGATACCACCGAGCGATAGTGAGGCATATTCGCCTGCAAGGTCGCAGTAGTAGTTGTTGCGTGTTTTGCCAGAGTGCAGGGAGATGAAGTTGAGATTTGCTACACTCTCTCCTTCTTGATGCAGATGAAGTGTGCTGATGCGCTGGGCTACAGCAGAGCTGTCTTCGATGTCTGTAAGGCTGAGCTTGGCAGCACGACCCACATAGATCTCTGTACTCTGTAGACTCACACTACGATTGGCCGAGCGATTGCGGTCATAACCCACTATCTCTACCTCCGCCTCGTCCTCTACGACGATGATGAAGCGACTGAGCAGCATCGCCCCAGTGGGGGCTTGCTCTAGTAAATAAGTGTAGTTGAGCGGTTGGGCGAGTTTAGCTCTCTTGGGTAGATAGACCAAGAAAGCGTGATCGTCTAAGCCCTCAATAAGTGCTTGTAGTGGGTCTTCGTCGGTGGAGTAGATCTTAGGCAGATTGCCCTTGAAGCCACTTAGCGGCCCTATGTAAGCACCCTCGGGGAGTTGTAGCTCCTCGATATTGTATTGGTAGCTCCCCTCTGTAATCGTCCATTCTCCCTCGAGCATCGCCGAGAGGTCTGTGCGCTGATAAGCCTCGGAGTGGTATGCGGGCAAGCCGATCCGCCTAAATCTCTGTAGTGCTACCTGCCTGCAGGGGCATAAGTCTGCAGTCTGGGCGAGCGCTGCGAGCTGTGTTTCTAACTGTCCCATCGGCTTATTCTCCCACTTCGTCCTTGATCCAGTCATAACCCTTTTCCTCGAGTAGCAGAGCTAGCTCGGGTCCCCCGCTACGCACGATGCGTCCGTTGTAGAGCACGTGTACGAAGTCAGGCTTGATGTAGTCGAGTAGTCTTTGGTAGTGCGTGATGACAATCGTGCTGCGCTCTGGGCTGCGTAGAGCGTTTACCCCATTGGCTACGACACGTAGAGCGTCGATGTCTAGACCGCTATCCGTTTCGTCGAGGATAGCGAGCTTAGGCTCTAGCATAGCCATCTGGAAGATCTCGTTGCGCTTCTTCTCACCGCCAGAGAATCCTTCGTTCACCGAGCGGCTGGCGAGCTTATTGTCTAGCTCCACGAGTGCACGCTTCTCCTTCATCAGCTTGAGGAAGTCGCTAGCAGAGATAGGCTCCTGACCAGTGGCCTTGCGATGCTCGTTTACGGCCGCACGCATAAAGTTTACCATACTTACCCCGGGGATCTCTACTGGGTACTGGAAGCTGAGGAAGAGTCCACGATGAGCACGCTCCTCCGGCTCGAGCTCTAGGATATCTTCGCCCTCGAAGCTCACGGAGCCACCCGTCACTTCATAGGCAGGGTGACCCACAAGTACAGAGGATAGCGTGCTCTTACCAGAGCCATTGGGACCCATGATGGCGTGGATCTCGCCGGGCTTAACCTCTAGGTTGATGCCCTTGAGTATTTCTTTATCGCCGATGTTGGCTTGCAGATTTTCTATTCTAAGCATTTTATATGTTGATGTTTATTTAATATCTCGTTGTTCTTTTGCCGAAGATGTAGTACAGCCAATCGAAAAGAGTAATTACTCCTTCGTTGATCTCCTTACTGTCTAGGAAATTGACTTTGACACCTAGCATAATATTGTGCCTCAAACCATTTGTCCTAAGGGATATGCTACTTAGTGTGCTTGGCTCTGTGCCGAGGAAGCGTAACGATGAACCGATAGGCAAGCGTGGATTGTATTCCGCAGTCAGGGAGAGGAATGAAAACACTTTGAGGTCTAAGCCTATCGAAGGCGAGAGGCTGATTCTCGATAGATCGCCAGTTTGGATCCAGTTGATGCCATTGCTGCTACTAGACATATCTCCGACCTTACCAGAGTGTTCGAAGGTCCATATCCCCGATAGGCCCACATAGGGAGAGATGATACGTGCTGGGCGCATATAGTACCTAGCACCCAGCTCTAGCCCCCCGACCTTGTAGTCGAGATCCCAGACGTCAAGCGACTCGCCCATTAGATTGCCAAAGATAGATATGTCGGTACGTGGGAGGAATACTTCCGCTCCGATGTTCCCAACCTCTTCCCAGCCGTGCCTACGTACCTCGGTGTTTCTCTTGACAGCGGTAAGGTTGCTCGCCCCAATTGATGCAGAGAGTGACCACACTCGTCTAGGTTTGCTAGGCTTGAGGATAGGCATCTGTAGGACTGGGTCTGGTGCCTGTGGACTCTGAGCGAGCAGGCTTACGCAGCCAAGCAGGCACACGAGCAGATAGCTTATTCGCCTAGAGATCAATCTTTGTAGCGCAAACATATCGCAGTCTGTTGCTTTGATTTATTCGATTAGCCGACAGAACCCTCTAGCGAGATGCTCAGTAGCTTCTGAGCTTCTACGGCAAACTCCATCGGTAGCTTATTCATTACTTCCTTTGCGTAGCCATTGACGATGAGTCCTACGGCTTCCTCCACACCGATACCACGCTGCTGGCAGTAGAAGATCTGGTCTTCGCTGATCTTGCTGGTCGTGGCCTCGTGCTCGATGATGGCTGTGTCGTTGTCCACTTGTACGTATGGGAAGGTATGAGCTCCGCAGAGACTACCGAGTAGTAGGCTATCGCACTGCGAGTGGTTGCGTGCGCCAGTAGCGTTCTTACCCACTTGCACCAGACCACGGTAGCTATTTTGGCTATGTCCTGCGCTAATACCTTTGGATACGATGCGGCTACGGGTATTCTTACCTAGGTGTATCATCTTGGTGCCTGTGTCGGCCTGCTGATGGTTGTTGGTGACAGCCACTGAGTAGAACTCGCCCACCGAGTCGTCTCCCTTGAGCACACAGCTGGGATACTTCCATGTGATAGCCGAACCGGTCTCTACTTGAGTCCAGCTGATCTTGGAGCGGTCGCCACGGCAGATGCCACGCTTGGTTACGAAGTTGTAGATACCACCCTTGCCTTCCTTGTCGCCGGGGTACCAGTTCTGCACAGTAGAGTATTTGACCTCGGCATCTGTCTCGGCGATGATCTCTACGATAGCTGCGTGTAGCTGGTTCTCGTTGCGCTGTGGGGCGGTACAGCCCTCCAGATAGCTCACGTAAGCACCCTCGTCAGCTACGATGAGCGTGCGCTCAAACTGACCCGTATTGATCGCGTTGATACGGAAGTATGTGGATAGCTCCATAGGGCAGCGAACACCCTTGGGGATATAGACGAAAGACCCGTCGCTGAAGACTGCGGAGTTGAGCGCAGCGAAGAAATTGTCCTTCACGGGCACTACCGTACCTAGATACTGACGTACGAGCTCGGGGTGTTCCTTAACTGCCTCGCTGAAGGAGCAGAAAATAATCCCCTTCTCGGCGAGCTTCTCCTTAAATGTCGTCTTAACCGAAACAGAGTCCATCACGGCATCTACAGCGATACCACTTAGGATCTTCTGTTCGTGTAGCGGAATGCCGAGCTTCTCGAATGTTTTGAGTAGCTCTGGGTCTACTTCGTCGAGGCTCTTGGGGCCGTCCTTTTTCTTAGGAGCGGCGTAGTAGATGATATCCTGATAGTCGATAGCAGGGATATTGAGCTGCGCCCAATCGGGCATAGGCATCGCCTGCCAAACCTTGAATGCATCTAGTCTATATTGTAGTAGCCACTCAGGCTCTTCCTTCTTGGCCGAGATGAGGCGAATGGTATCCTCTGTGAGTCCTTTGCCTATGGTCTCGGTGTCTATATCGGTGGTGAACCCGTACTTGTATTCGCCTGAGGTTACCTCGTCTATAATATTATCGTTCTCTTGCATGAACTTTTATTTACCGTTAAGTTATATTCACTCCCAATTACAACACCCACTGCGGATAAAGTGTTTTGACCCTCGTTAAAAGTCGGAGTAGGGGAGCCTTTATTTGAAGCTGCAAAGGTAGGTAATTTCAAGATATTGAGTGTGTCGCATAGATGACACAGCCAAGGGGCAGTGTCCAGCTGGTAGGCTAGACGCTGCCCCTTGGCGTATCGTTGCTAGGTTCTACGTTGGTTGAGCTTTACTCGGGCTTCTCGGCAAACATCATTAGGTAGGCCTTGATGAAGTCATCGATATCACCGTCCATGACCGCATTGACGTTGCTGGTCTGGTGGTTCGTGCGGTGATCCTTGACGCGTCTGTCGTCGAAGACATAGCTGCGGATCTGCGCCCCCCACTCAATCTTCTTTTTCCCTGCCTCGACCTCGGCCTGTGCTCGGCGTCGCTTCTCCAGTTCTTTGTCGTAGAGCTGGGAGCGTAGGAGGCGCAGAGCGTTCTCTCGGTTGTCTGTCTGCGAGCGGCTCTCGGTATTCTCGATGATGATCTCTTCTTCCTGACCAGTGTCGGGGTCACGATAGAGGTAGTGTAGGCGCACGCCAGTCTCTACCTTATTGACGTTCTGCCCACCAGCTCCGCTCGAGCGAAAGGTGTCCCAGCTTAGATTGGCGGGATTGACCTCAATCTCGATAGTGTCGTCCACTAGTGGCACGACGAAGACTGAGGCGAAACTCGTCATACGCTTGCCTTGAGCATTGTAGGGTGATACACGCACGAGGCGGTGTACGCCGTTCTCACTTTTGAGGAAGCCATAGGCTTGGTCACCCTCTATCTGCATCGTCATAGTTTTGATGCCTGCCTCGTCACCGTCCTGCCAGTTGGTGATGGTGGCTTGGTAGCCTTGTTTGTCTGCCCAGCGGCGGTACATGCGTGCCAGCATCTCCGCCCAGTCTTGGCTCTCGGTACCACCTGCGCCAGCGTTGATCTTGAGCACTGCTCCGAGTTTGTCCTCCTCGGCACGGAGCATATTGCGTAGCTCGATTGCCTCGAAGTGCTCAATGGCTTGGCGGTAGGCTTCTTCTACCTCCTCCTCACTTGATATGCCTTCTTTGCAGAACTCTAGGGCGAGCCTAACCTCCTCGGTCAGTCGCTCGGCCGTGTCGTAGCCCTCGATCCAGCGCCGTAGCTCCCCCACTAGACGCATCTGCGCCTCCGCTCGGGTGCGGTCTTCCCAGAAGTTGGGGTCGGCAGTTCGTAGCTCTTCTTCCTCCAGTTGTATGCGTCTGTTATCGACGTCAAAGATACCTCCTCAGCGCAAGCTTGCGCTCCAACAGGGCATTCAGTTGGTCTGTCGTTATCATATTTATTATTGTGGTTCTACTGTTCGTATGTTGGCTTCCTCATACATCTTGGCGATCTGCTCGGCGTATTTCTTGGCCACCACCGAGCGTTTGATTTTGAGAGTGGAGGTCAGCTCGCCACTCTCGATAGTGAAAGGAGTGGAGAGGAGAGTAAAGTGCTTGATCTTCTCATACTGAGCTACGGAGCCTAGGGCATGCTCGATGTGCGCCATCATCAGACGATACACTTCATAGTCCTTAGCTAGCTCCTCTTCGCTGCGCTCCGTGTCTACCCCTCTGTCCTTCGCTTCTTTGCGCAGGATCTCCCAGTTGGGGTAGATCAGTGCGCTGACGAATTTGTATCCATCGCCGATGATAGCTACCTGCTCGAAGATGGGATCCGTGGCCAGTAGCCCCTCGAGCATCTGTGGGGCGATGTACTTGCCATTGGCAGTCTTGAAGAGGTCTTTGATGCGCTCGGTGAAGTAAAGCACACGCCCCTCTAGGCGGCCTGCATCGCCAGTGCGGAAGAAGCCGTCGGCGGTAAAGCTCGTGGCGTTAGCCTCGGGGTTGTTGTAGTACTCGGTGATGATCGTTGGCCCCTTGAGCTGAATTTCGTTGGTTGCAGGATCAATGCGTACCTGTACATGCTCGAGGATCTCGCCCACGGAGTCTATCTTGAAGCCTTGGAGCGGACAGAAGCTAACCGTAGCCGTAGACTCGGATAGACCATAGCCGAAGCAGATCGGGATACTCACCGACTGCAAGAAACGATTGACCTCTACCGATAGCGATGCGCCCGCTACAGGAAAGAAGCGGCCTCGCTGCAAACCTAGCACACGTTTGAGCTTGGTAAATAGTGTATTCTTGTAGAGCTTGTAGAGGAGGCTGACGTGTAGAGGGGCCCGTTTACCTTCGTTGTAGTAATGGAGCTGATATCGCTCGCCGATACTGATCGCATGCCGCAGGATCTTCTGTTGCAGAGGGGAGGCTTGGCTGATTTTGTCTTGTACGCCAGCGTACACCTTCTCCCAGAAGCGAGGTACGTTGCACATCATCGTTGGCTTAATCTCTGGCAGTGCTTGTAGGATTCGCTTAGGATCTTTGAGAATGGCTGTGGTGCAACCCATGTAGAGGCAGAAATACACCCATGTCTTCTCGAAGATATGGCTATGGGGCAGGAAGCTCATGCTTACGTCCTTGGGAGTGACGAAGCGGAAGAGTTTCTCGTGCACCTCAATCTGTTTCATGAAGTTGCTATGGCGCAGTACTACGCCTTTGCTTCTACCCGAGGTTCCTGAGGTGTATATAATCAGAGCCATATCGTTGGATAAGGCCTGCGAGGCGGTTACGTTGGCTTTGTTTTCGTTGGTCTTGGAGTCGCCACGGCGAATGAATTCGTCGTAGTACATAGAGGTCTTGTCCTCGGGGTGTAGTACGACATTGTCGTCGAAGATGATGATGCGCTCGAGGGTGTTGCTGCGCTGCTGTACCTCGAAGGCATTGTTGTACTGAAACTGCTCGCCGACAAACATCAGCTTCAGCTCTGCGTCCGACACGATGAAGTCTACTTGCTCTGGGGTGCTGGTGGCATAGAGGGGGACGGAAACTCCACGCATCATATAGAGCCCAAACTCTGCCATCACGCCATGGACCGCATTGGGCGAATATATCCCCACTCTGTCGCCGGGCTTGATGCCCTCTCGAGCTAGCGCCTTAGCTGCATCAAGGCACTTATCGGCGACTTCCTCACCATTGAGGCTTAGCCATACCGATTTGAGTGCGTCGTAGTAGCGAATAATGGTTTTGTGCGCAAAGCGTGTGCGTAGGCGCTGCGGATACTCCGCCAGATGGTATAGCTTATTCATCATATCAACTTTCGTATTTAGTTATCAAATCATAGAGAGAGCCACCTGTCTACACAGCCCTCCACATATAACAAAGGTACAAAAAGCCTCGTGACTGCGCTACTTTGCTCTTTGAGGGGCAAATAAAAAGAAGCGATACAATGGGAGCCTTTTGCCGTGTTATTATAGACCGAGCAATGTAGGGGTAGCCACTGGGAAAGGACTACTTCACACGATTGGGGAGGGTAAAGAGTAAGGGGAAACAATACACAAGAAGACCAGCCAACGTCTGAAAAACTTGCCAGAGGGAATAGGATAAGATTACAAGATATTGCTTAAGTCTTTGATAAAGTTGATTTGTTTGCCTTTGTTAGATTCAAAAATAAAGTCGTTAAGGCTCTTGCTGTTGTATTCGGAAAAATCGCCAACAATAATCAAAGGCATTTGGTATTGCACGAATTTTTGAAGTATATCCCCTGCTATTTTAGTTTTTAAGTCAAAAAAATCAGGTGTGATATTCTCTTTATGGATAATGAGTTTGTTAAAGCCTTGATAGTACAGGTTCCCCAACAAATCTAATCCATCCTCAGTAGATCTTAAGATTAATTTGTCGGTTATAATTTCAGCCACTTTTGTATTGTCTACATTGTGAGTTTTAATTTTCATGCAGCGTTCATTATTGTTAATCCCTTAATACTGTCTGTTCTTTGGTCATTGTGTCTGACGAATTACATAACAAGATTTCCTTCATGGTCAATCTGCCAAAACGGATTGTAGGCTACCTCGAATACATAGCCGTCCAAATCCTTGAAATAGCCGCTATAACCACCCCAAAACACTTTCTGAGCAGGTTTCACAATGGTCGCTCCTAGCCGTTCGACTTCCTGCATCACAGCATCGACTTCTTCCTCCGAAGTGGCGTTATAACTGATTGTCATGCCTGGAAAGGCTGTCTGTTGGTGCGTTAATGTTGTATCCTCTTCAAGTTTCGGCAGTGGGTACAATCCCAAAACTATCCCACCCAAAGGGAACAGAGCATAGGCTTCCTGACTCTGTTCGGATTTCTTCCAACCCAAGCCTTCGTAGAAAGCCAATGCCTTTTGAAAGTCTTTCACTCCCAATGTGATTAAAGTGAATTTCTGCCTCATAACTTATTCTGTTACTATGCGGTTTACTGCAAAGCTACTTATAAATAGTAAGTAAGCAAGTAAGATTGGAAGAAAACATCTTTTGCGAATGTTTGATTGCCGATAGTTCTTCTTGCAGTAGTCGGTTGATGTTGGAGAGTAGGTAGCTTTTTATAGCGACACGTAGAGGTCGCCGAGATTTATATTTTAGCTCAAATTTCAGAATGTTGATGAGAGAAAAGCTTTGAAGGAGGACAAAAAGAGACCGTTGCACGGCATTTTGCCTGTTTTCGGTTAGAAACATTGTATATATCTCTGATTATTACTATCTTTAATATGTAATTAACTGTATTGACA